>CAIQIY010000101.1 GCA_903871975.1 uncultured Chloroflexota bacterium
CTGGTGACCGGCATCGGCCACGAGGTTGATCACACGCTCGCAGATCTGGCGGCCGATGTCCGCGCCGCGACGCCGACGGCGGCGGCGGAGCGCGTGACGCCCGACCGGGACGCGCTGCGCGATGGGCTCGATGCGTGGCGCCGGCGCCTCGACGAAGCGGTCGACGAGCAGCTCGCCGCGCACGCGACACGGCTGACGCTCCTGCATGAGCAGGTGTGCCGCCATGCGCCGGCCGAACGGCTGCGCCGTGCCGACGAGGCGCTGCGCGATGCCGTCGGGCGGCTCGGGCGGCGGCTCGACGCGCAGATTCAGCTGATGCAGGCACATCTCGGTGCGGCCGACGCACGGCTTGGCGCGCTCGATCCACTGGCCGTCCTGCAGCGAGGCTATGCGGTTGTCCAGCGCGCCGACGATGGCACAATCGTCAGCGACGCCACCTCGTTGCCGATCGATGCGCCGATTGTCATCACGCTGGCGCGCGGCCGCCGCGCAGCCCGCATCACCGAGGAGCTGCCATGACCAGCGAACCCGAGAGCTACGAAGTGCTGTACGCGCGCCTGCAGGAGATCGTGCGCCACCTCGAGGCCGGCGAATTGCCGCTGGCCGACGCGATGGCCCGCTACGAGGAAGGCATCGCGCTGAGCCGGCGGTGCCGCAGCCTGCTCGACGAGGCTGCGTTGCGCGTCACCCGCATCGCCAATCCGGCCGCCGTCGAGTGATCGATGGGGCCGGTCAACGGATGATGCTCAGGATGACTGCCACGCTGATCAGGCTCAGGACGGTGCTGACGACGACCACGCCGGCCACGAACCGCGGCTGCGCGTTGAACTCGAGCGAATACAGCACCATGTTCACGGCCGTCGGCATGCTGGCCTCGAGTACCACGACCCGTGTCGCCAGGTCGTCGAGCTGGAGCGCCGCCGCGATGCCCCACGCCAGCAGCGGTGACACGCCGAGGCGCAGTGCCACGGCCACCAGCGTCAGCTGTGGCGCCTCGATCACCACCTCCTGCGCGAGTTGCATGCCGAGCAGCAACAGCAGCAGCGGCAACGCCGCCTGCGCCAGCAGCGCCACGCCATCGTAGAGCGCGCCGGCCACGTCCTGACGCTGGGGGAGCTCCAGGCCACTGAAGCGCGCCAGCAACCCGAAGAGCACCGCGTAGATCTGGGGCATGCGCGCAATCTGCCCCAGCGCCGTGCGCCAGCTGGCGGCCCCGGCGTTGGCGATCGGGATCGCCAGGACCTGCGCCAGGATCGTCTGGGCGATGAAGAACAGCAGCGCCCGCTCGAAGCCCTCCTCGCCGAAGGCGAAGCGCGTGGTCGGCAACCCGTAGTTGCCCGAATTCATGAACATGGTGCACAGCAGCAGGCCAGCGAGGTGTGCCGGCGCGAGGTGCATCGCCCGCCCTATCAGCCAGGTGATCGCACCCATGCCCAGGCATAGCAGCGTCGACGCCAGCGTGATGCGCAACGCCTCGCCGCCCGCCAGCTGCAGGCTGACCAGCGTGGTGAAGATCAGTGCCGGGCCGAGCAGATACATGCTCACGCGGTTGAGCGAGCGTACATCGATGTCGAAACGCCGCCGCAAGCCGTACCCGGCAGCCACGACGACCAGTACCGGCAGCAGAACTTCGGCGAATGCCGCCAGGATCATCGCACCTCGCTGAATGAGCGGGTCCCCGACGAACCCGATTGCTGCCAGTCACTCCGGCACAGACCATCCGCCGGCATCCGGGCTGCGGTCACACGATCGGCAACCGTCAGCGTGCCCCATCGATGACGCCGAAGATCAGCGAATCCACCAGCGCCTCGACTGGCGCCAGGTCATCGGTGAATGGTTCGAAACGGCCATCGTCGACGAAGCGCTCGGCTACGACCGTCTCCATGATCGTACGCAACGCCGGTTCCTCGATCCGCAGGTAGTTGGCGACGAACGCCGTGAGGCCGTCATCGTCGCGCGCGAGCGTCCCGACGAGGATCTGATTGCCGCCCTGTGCGGTATCGATCACGTAGACCTGCGGGAACACTCGTGCCATCGTGGTCGCCAGCGCCCGACTCAGGCGATCGTCGCCGTCGGGGCCCAGCCCGGCGTTCACCACTGCTACGCCATCACGGGCCAGCCGTGATCGGACCTCGCGGAAGAATTCGACGGTTGTGAGATGGAACGGGATGTATGGTTGATGGTAGGCATCCATGCCGATGACATCATACTGCCCCGTCGCGCGTGCCAGCCAGGCGCGTGCGTCGTCGGCGTGAATCTGGTAGAACGGCGCACCATTCGGCATTGTCGCATCGCGCACGTTGAAATATTCGCGACTCACCGCGATGATCGCCGGATCGATCTCGACGGCATCGATCGTGGTATCGGTGCCGTAGATCGCCAGAAACTGCGCCGGCACCGTGCCGGCAGCCGCTCCCAGCATCGCCAGCCGCGTGATCTGCGTCGGCGCCCGATCGCGGACAAAGTACGGTGCGACGGCGAAGTAATCCCATGGGCCACCACTCAGCATGTCGCGCGCATCGCCGCTCGTCACGCCACGATCGTTGGTGTAGGAATGGATGGCATAGCCCTCGTTCAGCAGCAGAACCGTCTGCGGTCCCTGGATCGGATGCGTGCGTCGCGCGACCTGGATGGCGTTATACACCGATTCGCGCTCGGCGATGGTGGTACAGCCGCTACAGGCTGCCGCCCGGATACTGCCGGGCAGCAGCGCTACCCCCATCGGCAGCAGCGCCAGCGCCAGCATCACCATGCGTGTGCGACCGAGGGCATTGGCCGCAGCGAGCAGCACCAGCACCAGCGCGAAGCACTGCAGCGTTCGGCTGGTACCAATACTGGGAATGAGCCACAGGACTGTCGCGAACGTTCCGCCGATCGAGCCGACGGTCGCGATCGCCGAGACGCTGCCGGCGACACGTGCAGCGCCCACCCCCGGCTCGCGGGTCAGGTGATGAACGGCCAGTGGGCCGGCCATCGACAGCAGGATGATCGGCACGGCGAACAGCAGGAGCACCCCCAGCAGTGCGCCGACGAATCCGCCGACCGCCAGCGCGCCGATGGCACCCTGGGCGATCTGCAGGATGGGGGCGGCGAGTGGCGGGATGGTCGCCGTTGCTGCGCCGGCCAGCGCCAGCACGATCGCCAGCGCACGTTCGTCGTGGCGCGCCGCGAGGCGGCCGCCCAGGTGCGCGCCGAGTGCCATCGCGAGCAAGGTGAGCCCGATGATCGCTGCCCACACCGGCTGCGAGGTGCCGAAATACGGCGCCAGCAACCGCGAGGCCGCCATCTCGATCCCCAGCGTCGCCGCTCCGGCGACGAGCACCGTGGCATACCAGCGAATCGTCGTCGGCATGCGTCGCATCAGAATGGCTGCACAGCCATCAGCACCAGCCGCTGCAGTGCCTGGAGCAACAGCATCGCGATGATCGGCGAGAAATCGAACATGCCCATCGATGGCAGAACGCCGCGAATCGGTGCCAGGATCGGCTCGGTGATCTCGTCGAGAATCTGAGTCACGCGCATGTTTCGCGTGGGGTCCACCCACGACAGCAACACGCGACCGAGGATCGCGAACGACAGCACCTGAAACAGCATGAGGATGAAATTGATCAGGAACCCGCTCATTGCTCCTCGTCCTCGTCTGTGGTGCGCGACGCCTGATGACGTCGGCGCGGTTGGCTGGCGCGCCCGGCCGCCGTCGACCGACGGCGCCACTACGCTGATTATACCACTCCCCCCTCGTCGAGGCGGGCGCGAACCGCTGCGGCATGTGCGTGCAGCCCTTCGGCTTCGGCGATGGCGATCGCCACCGGGCCGAGGCGCGTCAGCGCCGCATCGTTGAGTGCCACCAGCGAGATAACCTTGCGGAAATCATCGACGTTCACCGGCGACGCGAACCGCGCGGTGCCGCCGGTCGGCATGATGTGCGACGGGCCGGCGACATAGTCGCCGAGCACTTCGAATGACCGCGTGCCGACGAAGATGCCGCCAGCATTGTGGACGCGCCCAACATGCTCCCATGCGTCGGCGAGCAGGAGGCACAGATGTTCTGGCGCATAGGCGTTGGCCAGCTCGAAGGCGCTCGCCAGATCGGGCACCACCACGATCGCGCCGCGTGCTGCGACGGTCTCGGCAGCATCGTGAGCATCGGGCAGGGCTTCGAGCTGCCGGGCGATCTCGCGCTGCGTCGCTTCGGCGAGCGCACGGCTGGGGGTGAGCATGATCGCCGAGGCCAGCACGTGCTCGGCCTGGGCCAGCAGATCGGCAGCACAGTGGCGTGGATCGGCCTGCTCGTCGGCGATCACCAGCGTCTCGGTCGGGCCGGGCAGCGCTTCGATGCCGACGACGCCGTACACGGCGCGCTTGGCCAGCACGACGAACAGATTGCCAGGACCGACGATTTTGTCGACTTGTGGCACACTCGCGCTGCCATACGCCAGTGCGCCGATCGCCTGGGCGCCGCCGATGGCGAATACGCGCGTCACGCCGGCGATCGCGGCGGCAGCGAGCACGACTGGATCGATGCCACCACTCGCATCGCGCGGCGGTGAACACATGACGATCTCGGGCACGCCTGCGACGCGTGCCGGGATCGCGGCCATCAGCAGCGACGA
>CAIQIY010000102.1 GCA_903871975.1 uncultured Chloroflexota bacterium
ACCTGGTTGTTTCATGTGGGTGTCGCCGGCATTGGCATCGGTCGTGGCCTGTTCATCGTGGCCAGCATCTCGCTGGTGATGGCGCTGGCCGATGGTCAGCACGTCGGGCTGTTCGTCGGGCTGTGGGGCGTGATGCAGGCACTGGCACAAGGCACTGGCACGATCGGTGGCGGGTTCGTGCGTGATCTGGTGCAGCAGCAGAGCGGGAGTGTGCTGGCAGGCTATGCCGCCGTATACCAAGGCGCGTTGCTGACGCTGCTCGGCGCGCTGGTACTCTTTGTGGCGCTGCGGCTCGGGCGGCGCATCGCCGAAGGTGCCGTACGCTCGCCGTGGGACGGCCTGCAGAATATTCCGGCTGATCAGATGGTTGCCTGAACCCCGATGGTGTGGCGTTGTTCCCACTGGCTGAGTACGACAGGGAGTTGCGCATGCGCGAACCATTGCTGACTTCGGCACCGGCGACGTCGCCGGTGCGACCGCCGCTGTTGCTGCGCTCCATCGCGTTGATGAAACCGATCACCTGGTTTGCACCGGCCTGGGCCTGGTTCTGTGGTAGCGTCGCATCGGGTGCAACGTTCTGGACGGTCGATGGGCTGGGGCGTCTGGCGCTGGGGATGGTTCTCGCCGGCCCGATCGTCTGCGGATTGTCACAAGTCGTCAACGACTACTGCGATCGCGAGGTCGATGCCATCAACGAGCCGCAGCGGCTCATTCCTTCGGGGATGGTTTCGACGCGCCAGGTGTTCGCGACGATCGTCGTGCTGACGATTCTGGCGCTGGGCATCGCATTGGTGCTGGGGCCGATGGTGACGCTGCTCACCGCGGTCGGCATGGTCTCGGCGGTGTTGTACAGCGCCAATCCGGTGCGGGCCAAGCGCAATGGCTGGATCGGCGCAGCACTGGTTGCCTTGTCGTATGAGGGCTTGCCCTGGCTGGCGGGCCACCTGAGCTTCGCCGAGCTCACGCCGTTGAGTGTGGCGATGGCGTTGTTGTTCTCGTTCGGCACCGTCGGCATCATGATGATCAACGACTTCAAGGCGATCGAAGGCGACCGCCGCAGTGGCATCCACACCATTCCTGCCGTGTATGGTCCTGCGATCGCGGCACGGATCGTGATCGCGACGATGGTGCTGGCCCAGATCTGTGCGGCAGTGGTGCTTGGGTTGGCAGCACGCTGGATTCCGCTGGTGCTGGTGGCGGTATTCACGGTGGCCCAGTTGCCGCTGCAGCGCCGGTTCCTGCAGGATCCGGTCGCCAATGCGATCGCCTACAGCGCCGGCTCGTCGGGGCTGTTCGTCCTCGGCATGCTGGTGAGTGCCATCGGGTTACGTGGCTGAGCAGATGCACGGTGCCCGCTGGCACCGTGCCAACGGCGTGAAGGGAGGATCGCGATGGATCCAGTCGTCATCATCGGGGCATCGGTCGGCGGCTCGACGGCTGCCGACACACTGGTTCGAGCCGGCGTCCCGGTCGTCATGATCGAGCGCGACTTGGCGCGGGTCAAGCCGTGTGGTGGCGCAGTGCCGCCGGTCGCATTCCACGAGTTCGATCTGCCGCAGCATCTGATTTCGCGCAAGGTCCATCATGCGCT
>CAIQIY010000103.1 GCA_903871975.1 uncultured Chloroflexota bacterium
CGCCTGGCGCAACTGCGCGCCGTGCCGCTGCAGGCTGCGCTCCGTCACCTCGATGTAGAGCTGCTCCTTCCCGCCTGGTGCGTGGTTGTACAACGATGCCTGCTTCATGCCGAGTACCCCGGCAATGTCGCGCAAGGTCACCGAACGATACCCGCGCTCGGTGAAGAGCCGCTCGGCAACGTGCAGCACACGCTCGCGCGCTGGGGTGGTGGCTTCGATGATGGCGGCTGGCTCGGTCAAACGACTACCTGCAAACTAATCTTTGTTCGTACCCAGCATACCGCGGTGCACAGGATTTGTCAAGGAGTTTGCGGGATTTGCACAGAATTTGTCGGATATTCGATCACGAAGCTGCCGATTCGCGATCACCAGCCGCGGCGGCGTATGGCACACAGCGCCGACATCGGCGATGGTGGGCTTGCGCCGACCAGAGCAACCCGGCGGCGCAATGCCATACCGACGGCAGCGATCGTGGAGCGCAGCCGGCCATGCGGGCAGCGTCCAGTTCGCCGAGGCCACCCGGATCGCGGGCGACGTCCATCGCGCAGTGCCCGGATCACCGCATGTGGGCAGCGCAGCGGGGCGAGCGCAGTGCACCACACGGCGGAGTCATGGAGTAGGATGATGCAGCCGGGCGAGGGGTTGCAATTCGGCATCCCACACCGGCGGCACGCCGAGGAGCAGGAAGCCATGCGGTGGGAAGAACTCAGTGGTGATCAGTTCGTCGAGGCCATCAAGGCATGCGATGGTGTCTGCATCGTAGCACTCTCAGTCGTCGAGCGGCACGGGCATCATCTGCCGCTCGGCACCGACACCTTCCAGGGACGCGGCATGCTGAGCCGCATCGCCGCCCTCGAGCCCGTCATCGAATTTCCCGATTACATCTTCACCCAGATCCCTGAAGCGCGGCACCTGCCAGGCACGATCAGCATCGATGGCGAGCTGATGATCCGTTTGCTCGACAACGTCTGCCGCGAGATCGCGCGCAATGGCTGCAAGAAGATCGTCCTGTTGAACGCACACGGCGGAAACTTCGGCCTGCTCGCCTGGTACAACATGCTGCAGCTATACACCCCAAAGGACTACGTCGTCTACATCGTAAGCCCATTCCCCGCGATGGGTGCGCTGACGTTGCCCTGGCAGCGGGATGACGACGGCCATGCCGGCCCCGGCGAGACCAGCATGATGCTGGCGTTGCGCCCTGATCTCGTCGACATGACGCGCATCCCGACCGATGGCGAAGGACGCGCCCGGGGGCGGCTCGATGCGCTGCGCGATGCGGGGGTCCAGACGGGCATCTGGTGGTATGCCGATCATCCGACGCACTACGCCGGCGATGCTGCCCACGGCAGCGCCGCCGCCGGCGAGCAGATCCTCGACGCGATCGCCCAATCGATCGCGCACGCGGTGCGGGCGATCAAGGCCGACGATGCGGCGCGCCCGCTGCAGGATGCGTTCTTCGCCGCGGCACAGGCGCCGCGCTGACGCGATGCTGATCACGCTGGCCACGGGCAGGGGCACCCGTGGCCAGCGGACCAGCGCTCAGGATTCGCGCAGGCGGATATGCAGCTCGCGCAGCTGTCGTTCGTCGACCGGCGATGGCGCACCGAGCATCGCATCGGTAGCCTGTTGTGTCTTGGGGAACGCCATCACCTCACGGATGGTCGGCTCATCGGCGAACAGCATCGCCAGGCGGTCGATCCCCGGCGCGATGCCACCATGCGGTGGTGCGCCATACTCGAACGCCTCGAGCAGATGACCAAACTGCGCCTGTGCCGTCTCGCGGCTGATGCCGAGCAGATCGAACAGTTGCTGTTGCACATCGCGCTGATGGATGCGGATCGAACCACCACCTGCCTCGAAGCCATTCAGCACCAGATCATACGCCTTGGCACGCACGCGGCCCGGATCGCTGGCCAGCCAGCCGCGGTCCTCGTCGAGCGGCGCAGTGAATGGATGATGCACCGCCTGCCAGCGTTGCTCCTCGGCATCCCACTCGAGCAGCGGAAACTCGAGCACCCACGCGAACGCCAGCTGATCCGGGTCGGCGAGGCGCAGGCGTGTCGCCAGCTCGCGGCGCAACCGATCGAGGCTGGACGCCACGACGCGCGGTGCGTCGGCGACGATCAGCAGCAGGTCGCCGGGTTGACCACCGAGAGCCGCGATGATCGCCGCCAGCTCGGCAGCGGGTACCTGACGGGCGAAACTCGCGCGCGCCTCGCTGCCATCTGCCGGGAGCGCTGCCCAGAGCAGGCCGCGGGCACCCGCTTGCCGTGCC
>CAIQIY010000104.1 GCA_903871975.1 uncultured Chloroflexota bacterium
CATGGTATCGCGTGAGCGCAGCCGCATCCGGGCACGCCGCGAATGCAGCACGTGGCCAGCACCTTGGCACACGGCACAAGCACGTCGGGGAGCATGTGTCGGCGGCGTCGCCTGCATCAGTACCATGCCGTCTCTGGTATACTACGTGGCGATTGCTCGGTGGTATCGCTGGTTGTTCCAACGACGCTGCCTCACGCTGGGCGTGTAGGCCTTCTGGCCGGCGACGGTGTCATGCATCGCATGGTAGGTGCGATGCCGGAGCCCGACGTCGCTGTCCGGAGTCGTGGCGACGGTCACTTGCCTCTCAGCAAGCTGGAGGGGGTTGAGATGCGGCAAGATGTCATGGCATTTGGCGTCGGCTTGCGGATTGCGGAAGAGAGCGAGTTGCTGGGCTGCATACGCAGCGAGATGCAGCTGACAGTCTTCTTGAGTCCGCAGGGAGTGTACCAGCGTCTACCGTCGCTGATGCCGGATTTCGTGATCTTCTCGGCTGATGGGGCTGACACCGCGATCTTGCGGCTCTACCGACAACTTGCGCGTGTCGGCCGCGTGTGTGTGATCGTCGTCGACGACACCGAGATGACGGCCTACCGCGGCAAGGGGTATCGCTGGAGTATGAGTGCCCCAAAAAGCCCGTCTGGCATGCGAACGTTGCTGGAGTGGGGGCTACGATCGCGTGGCTTCATTGGTATCCACGACTAATGTGCCCGTTGCGTGTCGGCCTGCATCGTTGATCCGTTGATCGCCCAGAAGCCGACGCGCGGCACTACCTGGTGCCGCGGCTGCTGCAATTGAGCTTGTGCCTGGCCAGACATCCCCTGCCTGACGGGCCGTCCAGGCCATCCTCGTGGTACGCTCGTGGTACGCATGGCGCCGGGCGAGCATGTGGTGCGACAGCCGCTGACACCGCACCCGACGAAATCCCAGCTATCGGTGAACCCCGCGGTGCTATCGATCGCCGGCGCGGTATGGGCGGACCGAGCCAGTGTGCCGTGCGGGGTGGGGCACAGGCGCACCCACTGGTGTTGCGATATCGCGCTGACCGATCAATCTCCCCGCACCGATGATTGCCCCGCTGTTTGCTGCGATGCCGTGTGATGGCGCCCTGCCGGCCGCCGGTTCACTCTTGGTCACAGGTCGCGATGGATCGCATGGCTCACACGGGATGCGACACGTCGGCAGCAGCCTGACGCGACCGGTCTACAACCGCCTGCCGCACGCCGAAGTCTCAGGGTTCTGCCTGGATTGCTCCGCGGCATGTCCCCTTTGGGCACTGGAGCATCGAACCATGACTGGACGTCGAACGATCAGTGCTCGGATTCGCTTGCGTCGGTCGACTGCTTGACTGCAGCCTTCATCGTGCTGCTCGCGCTGAAACCGGGCGTTCTGGTCGCCGGGATGGTGATCTTCGCGGCGGAGCGTGGGTTGACCCCTTCGCGCGAGCGGCGGCTCCGCACCTCGAATGTGCCAAAGCCGGTCAGAGTAACCCGATTGCCAGCAGCAAGCGACTCGACAATCACTGCGAGTGCCGTATCAATGATGTGCCGGGCTTCTTTCTGCGATGTATTCGCTCGCTCCGCAACGACCCTTACAAATTCGGTCTTCTGCATGGATACAGCTCCTCGATACGATTTGCCAACGATGAACGGTGAAACTACCCCTTGATGTCACGGTATCGTAACGCAAGACCGCATGACTGTCAAGATCGGGACGCACGCGGCGTGGGATCATGTGCTAAGTCCGGGCAGCGCCGCTCGTCCTTGGTCGCCGGGCATCAGTGAGCAGCGGTACCCCGCGAGCTGTGTCACGCGATGTCGCTCATCAGACCAACGCGGAGGTGGCGCGGTATCCGGGGCGCACGGAATGGCCGGATGGCCACTCCGGGGGGTGAGCGTCGTGAACGATCCGCCGGGATTGGCTACGCCTCGCCGACAGGCACACGAGGCGGGATGACCGGGCGTCGCGCCATATCGACCATCACGGTTCGCCAGATGCCGCCATGCACGTCGACCACGGCTATCACCCAACGATGCCAGCCACGTCGGAATGTGGAATACCGGCGGTGGCGATTGCGCGAGGCAGCGACGCCAGGATGGCGTATGCGTTGCGCCAATCGCCCGGACATCCGTGTGCGAGACGCTTCAACGACTGCACGGGGCAGTGCCACCAGAGGTCGTCGCGCGCAGTGACACCTGGCTCAGGCGCCACGTGCCGCCAGCGTGCGCCGGATCTGGTCGAGATGTGCCACGCCATGAGCTGCGTAGTACTGCAACAGATCCTCAAGACTCAGCACACCACGTTCCGGATGCCAACCCGAGCGCTCCCAGGCTGTCGACGGCAACGCCTGCCAGAACGCGACCCAGCGCTGGTGCAGCCCGGTGAGCAGCAGCAACGACGGCTCGATATCGGCGGCCATCGCGTCCGGCAGACACGCCCAGGCATCTTGGTCGTATGGCGTGATCGTCGGATGGGTCTCGGTGAGGATCAGGCGTGCCCGATTGAACGCCTGGGCATGCGAGTCGGCCAGATGGTGGACGTTCTGTGCCACCGTCCATTCGCCCGACACGAAGGCAGTCGTCAACGCCGCGTCATCGAGTCCTGTCACCAGCTCGCGGAGTTGGCCGGGCAACGCCGCGAATGCGGCGATCTGAGGTGCGCGGGTTGCATCAGACATCAACAATCTCCATGTTCAGCGCAAGACTCCTTGAGCCAGCAGGCGAGCTACACCGAGGATGTCGCTGCCACGCTTGAATTCGCGACGCACCGGCTCGAGTGAACCAGACAGATGGATCACCAGTTCGGCATCACCGTCGAGCAACCCCGCCGTCTCGATCGAGAAGTGCGTGATCGAGCGATACGGCACCGAGTGGTACTCGGTCTTGCGGCCCGACATCCCCTGTCGATCGACGAGGATCAGCCGTCGATCGGTGAACAGAAACAGATCGCGCACGATGCGAAACCCGCGACGCAACTGCTCGCCTTCGACCAGCAACGCATCGAGCTCGCGTTGCACCTCGCGCACATCAAATTCCGACGCGTTCCCGCCAAACAACCCATGCAGCATGCCATACCTCCCGGGATGCGCCGCGACGGCCGCGACGCATGCATCTTCAGTCGAACAGCCGATCGACTGCCGCGGCCAGCTGGCGCATGTTCGCCACGTGATGCACCGCAGCACACAGCGGGCCGTACACATCCATGTGGTTATCCTCGCGGCCCCAGCGCGACGGATGCTCGGGGTTCAGCCACAGCACCCTGCGGGCGCGCCGTGTGATCTCGGCGAAGTCGCGCGGATTCGGCGGGCCGACGTGGTCGTCGCCATCGCCGAGGATGATCACCGTCGTCCGGCGGTCGACTGCACCGAGGTGATCGCGAACAAAGGTCGCCAGACAGCTGCCCAGACTGGTCTGGTATGGGCCGCCACGCACACGCGTTGGCACGATGTCGACCGCCGCTTCGGCACGCAACTCGGCAAAGTCGCTGGTCACGTCGGCGATGGTGCGGTAATACACAAACGGGCGCGTACGACTGATTTGATCCTGGAGCGCATACACCAGCTGGAGCATGAAGCTGGCGACCGGGCGCATCGAGCCCGACACGTCGCAGAGGATCGTCAGGCGTGGCTTGAGCTGGCGGCGTCGATGCTGCACGATCACCGGCACGGCACCATAGCGCAGGTTGATGCGGATCGTGCGGCGCGTATCGAGCTGGCCACGCGGCGCATGGCGTTGGCGGAGCGCGGCCCGCGAGCGGAGCTGTGCCGCCAGCCGGGCGACGACGAGGCGCATGTCATGTGGATCGAGCGTGTTCAATGCTTCGATCGGCTGATCAAGCCATTCGTCGAGCGACGGTGCGCGGCGCCTGGCATCGTCGAGCGACCGGCGTTGTGCCATGGC
>CAIQIY010000105.1 GCA_903871975.1 uncultured Chloroflexota bacterium
CGCGGTATTCGCCGGCAGCGTCGAGGCGCGCGTTCACGACGCTCGCTCCGGCATCGTCGGTGCGCAGCGTCAGGTACTGCACGCGCTCCTCGCGTGGCGGCAGGCCCGCGATGCTGCGCACGCGCAGCACCTCGATGCGGACATCGCGCCGCCCCAGCGGCTGGCCGATGGCATCACGGGCGCGCACGGTGATCGGCAACACGCCCGGCCGAACCAGCACCGTCGGCGGCGCGAGCGTGATCAGCGGCGCCACCGCGGCCAGCCGGCCCGCTCCCGGCAGTTCGTCGACGCCATCGCGGCGTACCAGCACCAGCGCGGCATCGATGTCGGCCAGCACGTCGGCTGCGATGCTGAACCGCCCATCAGCATCGGTCGTCGCGCGGCCGCTGCGCCGCGTGCCGGCGGGCGCGATGCCGCGGAACTGCGCCGCGATCTCGGCGGCAGCTGCCGGGCGGGCCTCAAGCGTCCACGAGATCGGCGTCGACGCCAGTGGCAGGCCGGTCGCCAGTTCGCGCACCGTGACGCGGCTACCGACCGCCTCGTCGCGCTCGATCGTCACGCCGAGCGGGCCGGTGGGTTGAAGCTCGATCGGCAGGCTCGTGGTGGCGCCGCCGAGGCTCGCCCGCACCGTCCAGCCGATCTGGTCGCGCCACGCCGGCATGATCAGTGTGCTCTGGAACGTGCCATCGGCATCGAGGGGCACCAGCAGGTCTTCTGCCGCCGGGCCGCCGGATTCGGGCAGCAGCGTGAGCTTCACCTCGCCGGTGGGCACGGTGGTGGTGTCGCTGCTGGCGACGCCGAAGATGTGGAGTGCGGTGCCCGGCGCTGCCGCCTGCCGGTCACTTGCCAACGTCAGCCGGAGCGCGGGCGGTTCGATGCTGCTGACACGCGCCAGTGCGAGCACACGCTGGGTGCCGTCATCGAGCAAGGCACTGAGCACGCGCGGCGCGACGCCGGATGCGATCGCCGCGCACCAGTTGCCGCGCTCATCGGTCACGCCGCGCGCCAACGCGGTGTCGCCACTGAAGAGCGTGACGCCGACATCGGCCGCGGGCACATCGCCGGCGAGCGCCGTCACACAGGTCGGCGTGCCGCCGATCAGGACACCACGCAGCGTCGTGAGTTGTGCCAGCGCATCGACGCGTGGGCCTTCGGGCGTGGTGAAGCGCACGAAGTACTGCCCCGGCGCCAGCGCCGAACCATCGGCGCCGGTGATGGGGATATCGGTCCGCGTCGGCTGATCCGCCGGTGCGTCGAACGACTGCGCCCAGCGACGCAGCAATGTCTGGCCGGAACGCGCCGGATCGAACGTGGACCAGTCGATGCGTCGGAGGTTGATGACGCGCAGCACTGCCGACTCGTCGAGCCGGAAGAGCTCGATGTCGACCAGGCCGATGTTGGTGTGCTCGAGCGCGATCGTCAGTGGCGCCGCGGCGGGCTGCTCGATCACGGTGGGCGTCGCCGATGCCAGATCGAGCGCCGCAGGCAACGCAGCGGTACGAAATGCGACGGTGATGTCGCGCCCGAACGGCACGCCGGCCAGATCTGTCGCGTCGGCGGGAATGGTCAGCGTGTACCTGGTCGCCGCTGCCAACGTGGTACTCAGCCGTACATCGATGTCGCCGCGCACGACGACATCGGCAGCGGCCGGGCTGAAGCGCAGCTGGCGCGCCAGTGCCTGCGGATCGACTGGCGTGCTGAATACCAGCCGCAGATCCTGCCCGGGCGGCAACGCTTGCCCCTCGCCGGGGAACCGTGCGACCAGGCCGGGCAACGGCGCCGCGCTGAACGTCCAGGTCGCGCCGGACGCGATCGCGTGGCCGTCGTTGGGATTGGGATCGAGGGTCAGCGTCGCGGTGTACTCGGTGTCGGCACGCCACGGCTCGGCTGGTGCAAAGCGGACGCGCTGGCTGCCATCGGGGAGTGTCCGCGCCTCCAGCGTGCCACGCATCGCTGGCGACAGCGTGAACCCGGCGGCGATGCGGTCGCGTGGCGCTGGTGACGACAGCGTGAACTCGATGGGTGTGTCGCGCGGTACCAATCGTGCACCGTCGGCGGGTGCCAGGTCGCGCACATCCGGTACGGCAGTGACAAAGTGCCAAGTGTGTTGGGTGCGGAGCGTGCTGCCATTGACGTCGCTCAGGCCGGCGTCGAGCGTTGCCCGGTAGCGCGTACCCGCACGTAACGGGTATGTCGGGTAGAAGACGACGGTATCGGGGCTGATCCACACCGCACGGCCACTGGAGGCCGGTTCGAGCCGCAGCTCGCGCAGCGTCGTCTCGCGGTAGAGCGCGTCGCGCGCGACGATCGCCCGCGAGAATCGCAGGACGATCGGGCTATCGAGTGCGACGGCGTCGGTGCCGTCGGCCGGGGCGCTGAAACGCACGACCGGCGCCGGCGCGGTGGTGAATGGCAGGCGCCATGGCGTGCCAAGTGTGGCAAAGCCACGCGAGCTGGCACCGGCATCGATGCTGACGGTGTACCGCGTGTCGGGTGCGAGCGGGATTGCCGGCGTGATCTGGAGCTGCATCGCGCTGGCGTCCCACGCTGCCGTGAATGGGACCGGTGGCTCGAACCGCAGGGCCCTGATGGTCACGTAGCGGTTCATCGGTTGGTCGAAGCGCACCGAGATGCGACCCGTCGGCCCGACGTCGCTGGCGTCGGGCGCAGGATCACTGGCGACGATCCGTGGCGCCGGATTGATGGCTGGCAGGACGATACGCCACATGATGAGTGCCGCGAATGCGGTGACGGTCACCGCGAGGAGTACTCCGGCCCAGATCTGGCTGACCAGGCGCAGAATGCGCATGGCTCCCCCCTTGAGGCGCGTGAACCCCGGCTCATGGTCACACCCTGCCCAAAGTATAGCACACAGGGATGCGCGATCATGTGCGGGGCGAACCAGCAGAGCGTGCCGGCAGGCGATGCGGTACCGGCGCACCATGCGCGGCACATCGGTCGCCGGTGTGCCGTCGCCCCGCCTGGCCTGCTTCTGGCGTGCGCTGCGATGTCCCCCCTCTGGTTGGCATGATGCATGGCGTCAGGACACATGCGGACTGATCAATCGACATTGAGAGCGTGATTCAGCGGGACATTCCGGCGGATCGCCGGATTGATTGTGGCATGGCTGCTCGCTGGATCGGGACGACACCGGGGCGATCGCCGTCCAGGCGGGTCGTTGGTGGCATGTGGATCAGCACGGGTGTGCCGGCAGCTGCCGCCAATGCCAGGTGGTGTGATAGGATTGATTGGGTGGCAGCGACCTCGGCGGGGCACGCATGGACAGCAGCGATTGGGGCATCATTGGCCACGAATGGGCGGTACGCATGCTGCAGCATGCGCTGCAGGCCGGTCGTGCCGGCCATGCATACCTGCTGTGTGGCCCACCGGCGATCGGCAAGGCGACGATCGCGCTACGGCTGGCGCAGGCGCTGTTGTGTGACGCCGCGGCCGCGGTGCCGTGCCTTCAGTGTCGCAGCTGCCAGCGCATCGCGCGTGGCAATCATCCCGATGTGCGCAGTACCGGCCTGGCCGAGCAGGGCCAAGGGCTGAAAGCCGAAGATGCGGCGCGACAACGCGACCTCAAGATCGACACGGTGCGCGGCTGGATCGCCGACCTGGCCCTGCAACCCTACGAAGGCCGTCGGCGGGTCTTCATCATGCACGACGCCGAACGTCTCAACGATGCCGGGGCGAACGCACTGCTCAAGACGCTCGAGGAACCACCGCCCTACGCCATGATTCTGCTGGTCGCCAATACCATGGGCGATCTGATGCCCACGATCGTATCGCGCTGCCGCGTGCTGCGGCTGCGACCGGTACCACGTGCCACCATCGGCGCTGCACTGCGCGCTGATGGCATGGCACCCGCCACGGCACAGCTGCTGGCCGCCTGGAGCGACGGGCGTGTCGGTTGGGCATTGCAGATGCGTGATGATCCGGCGGCGTGGCAGGGGCTACGCGAGCAGCTCGACGAGTTGATCGCCCTGGGTACCGCGCCGCGTCATGCCGGCATGGAGTGGGCCGAGGCCCGCGCCAAGGCCTGGCGTGGCGGCGAACACCCGGCGGTCATCGATGAGCTCCTGCGCTGGCAGCGCTGGTGGCGCGACGTGCTGCTGACCCAGGCCGGTCAGGGCGAGCACATCACGCATCTCGATCATGCCGACGCCGCTGGCCAGGCTGCCGCGCGGTTTCGCATCGATGAAGTGCATGCGTTCCTCGCCCGCATCACCCGGGCACTGGGCATGCTGCGCGAAAACGTCAATCCGCAGCTGGTGCTCGAAGGGTTGGTGCTGCATCGGCCGCTGCCTCGCTGAGCTGCCTGCTCGGGGGCACAGAGCGCCAGCGACCGGCATGCGCCGACGTGGGCTCATGCAGCTCACGAACATCGCCACAGGCTGCGGACGGGGCGCACGCCCGACGCATTGGCCATCCTGCCGGCATTCTGTGATAGCATGGCGCATGCGTCTGCGACACTGTCGTCGCGACACCAGCGAGGTGGATATGGCCAACGAGGCGCTCCATCATGTGCAACTCCGCCGCGGCGATGTCGGTCGCTACGTGCTGCTGCCCGGTGATCCCGGGCGCTGCGAACTGATCGCGGCATCGTTCGACGACGCGCGGCTGATCGCCCACAACCGCGAGTACCGCACCTACACCGGCACGCTGCTGGGTGAGCCGGTCTCGGTGACGTCGACCGGCATCGGCTGCCCCTCGACGGCGATCGCCGTCGAAGAACTGATCGCCTGCGGTGCCGACACGTTCATCCGCGTCGGGACGTCGGGTGGCATGCAGCCCGACCTTGTGGCGGGCGATCTGGCGATCATCACCGGTGCCATCCGCGATGAAGGGACGACCGCCCACTACATGCCTGCCGAGTTCCCCGCAGTCGCCGATCCCGACGTTGTCGCGGCGCTGCGCGCTGCCGCACGGCGAACCGGTTGTGTCGCTCATTGCGGCATCGCCCACTCGAAGGACTCGTTCTATGGGCAGCATCAGCCGCAGCGGATGCCGGTCGCCGATCAGCTGCTCGAACGCTGGAAGGCCTGGCGCATGGGTGGGGCGATCTGCTCCGAGATGGAGGCTGCGGCGATCTTTGTGCTCGGCAGCATCTATCGGGTGCGCACCGGTGGCGTGATGTTGATCGCGGCCAACCAGGAGCGCGACGAGCCCGTGCGTACTGTCGTGCATGATCTGCACGGCGTGATCGCGACCGCTGTCGAGGCACTGCGCATCCTGATCGATGCTGATCGTACCGCACGGAGGAGTATATGAAAGACCCGGATGGCCGCCAGCATCACATTCACCTGCGCCACGGCGATGTTGGGCGCTATGTCCTGCTGCCCGGTGATCCCGGGCGCTGCGAGGTGATCGCGGCTTCGTTCGATGATGCCCGCCTGGTGGCACACCATCGTGAATTCCGCACCTACACCGGCACGCTGCTGGGTGAGCCGGTGTCGGTGACCTCGACCGGCATCGGCTGTCCCTCGACGGCGATCGCCGTCGAAGAGCTGATCGCCTGCGGTGCCGACACGTTCATCCGCGTCGGGACGTCGGGTGGCATGCAGCCCGAATGTCACACCGGCGACGTGGCGGTGCTGACCGCTGCGATTCGCGACGAAGGGACGACGCTGCACTACATGCCGGTCGAGTTCCCCGCGATCGCCGACCCGGACGTCGTTCTGGCGTTGCGCGAAGGCGCGCGGCGGGCAGGCATTCCGTTCCATGTCGGCATCACCCAATCAAAGGATTCGTTCTACGGCGAGGTCGAACCGCAGCGCATGCCGGTCGATGCGCGCCTGTTGCAGCGCTGGAAGGCCTGGGTCGCTGGTGGTGCGATCTGCTCCGAGATGGAGGCGTCGACGATCTTCGTGCTGTCGAGCATCTACCGCACGCGTGGTGGTGGCGTGATGTTGATTGCCGGCGAGGACATGGCAGCACCGGGGCTCACGGCGGCGGAGCAGCAACGGTTGCGCGGATTGCTCGACATTCATCGGGTGATTCGGGTCGCCATCGAGGGATTGAAGGTCCTCATCGAGCACGATCGCGCTGCTGCGCGCTGAACCATGGCGATCGTCATGCCACGCCCCGCGGGAGGCACGATGCTGGTCTATCTGAATGGGTCACTGCTGCCCGCCGAACGGGCGACCGTCAGCGCATTCGATCGCGGGTTTGTGTTCGGCGATGGCGTATACGAGGGACTGCGGGCCTTCGACGGGCGGGTGCGGGCGATGGATCACCACGTCGCCCGCCTCGCCGGTGGCTTGCGCGACATGCGGCTCGACTGGGACGCAGCACAGCTGCGGCAGATCGTACCGATGCTGCTCGACGCCAATCAACTCGGCGATGCCTTCATCTACGTGCAGGTCACCCGTGGCGCGCCAGGGGCCGGCCAATCGTGGCGTGCCCGTGTCCCGGACGGGCCGATGGTGCCGACGGTGTTCGCCTTCTGCGTGCCGGCACCCCCGCTCGAGCAGTCGCTGGAGCCAGCCGCCCGAACCGCGATGACGATCGAGGATTTTCGCTGGCGGCGTGGCCACATCAAGTCGATCTCGTTGGGTGCCAACGTGATGGCGGCCCTCATGGCAGCCGAGCAGCACGACGACGATGCGATCTTCGTCCGTGACGGGCTGGTCGGCGAGGGCACGGCGACCAACGTCGTGATCGCGTACGACGGGCGCCTGGCGACCCCCGCACTGGAGGGCGCGTCGATCCTGCCCGGCGTCACTCGCGCGCTGGCACTGGCGGGGCGAGCGGGCATCGAAGCCCGGCCGGTGACGGTTGCGGAGCTTCGGCACGCCGACGAAGTGCTGCTGATCGGTACCCTCACGATGGTCGCCGCAGTGGTCCGCCTGGATGGCGCGCCGGTTGGTGACGGGCGGGTGGGGCCGATGGCGCGCCACCTGGCGCACGCGCTGGCCGCGGCGATCCGCGAGCAGCTGGCGTGAGCGTCGCCCAGCCGGCTCGCCGCCACGGCACGACGCGCAGCGGCCGATGCATTCAGCGGCAGCGGGTCTTCGTAATATCCCGCTTGTAGCGCTGTGTGCTCTCAGACGGCCAGCCTGCTGGTTGACGATCAAAGCTGGCCGTAGCAGACGCAAGCCTTCCCGATCGTCCATACCACCGAAATCGTGCATCATCGCGCGCAGCGCGGGATGTGCGTCGCAGCATCACGTGTGCGCCCGCCACCATGCTGACCGCCGCCCGGACCCTCGCCGTCGTTCGGATTCGGTGTCATTGGCAGAGTGAGCACGGTCTTTATGACGTCGGGATGCAGCACTGCTGTGCTTGTCCGACGTGGCAGCACCCCGATGTGCAGGCTCGCCGCGTGTGTCGGTGTGACGAACCAGGCTACCCCGGGCGTGCCCTCGCTGCGAAGGTGATCACTGGCCCTGCGGCTCCACGGACCTGGAGCCACGGGATCGTGATCACCGTCGGTGCAGACTCGCTGGAGTGCGTATCATAGGCCCGCTTCATGCTGCCAGCACCCGTGCATGCAATGATTGGCGCACGGCGACATCGCGTCAGCGCTCGACGGCGCGACATTTGTGTCGAGCGTGTTGTACGGCGTCATGGCTTGACATGTGACCGGGTGTCGCACGTCAGCTGGTTTGATACGTGACATGGATCGAAATTGCCGAGGCCACCGCCTTGGTGCGCGATGGCCTCGGTCTGTCACTGGCCCTCCCGACCTGCACACGCATGAAATCACGTGCATCGCGTCGGAAGCATGTTTCCGGCAGTTGTTGCAGGGAGTTCATGAGATGTGTCTGGCCATGCGGGCCAAAACCCAGTGTTTAGTCGATTCTTGACACCTCTGTGGCGATGCTGTAACGTGAAAGATGATCAGATGACGCCAAGTGTACATCGGAAGGAACAGTTTGGCGTGCCGGTCTGCCGGTCGGCAAGCGGCGTACCGCACTCGCCACAGCGATCGAGGGAG
>CAIQIY010000106.1 GCA_903871975.1 uncultured Chloroflexota bacterium
CGGCCGTGGCGCTGCAGCAATGCGTGCCAGGCATCGACGACGCCGGGCACCGTCACCGGCAATGGCCCATCGAGCGGGATCGCGCCCAGCCCCAGCTCGACGAAGCGCGCCGGCGTGGCTGCCGCAGCCGCGCGGCCACTGCCGTTGAGCGACGTGACCACACCATCGCGTGCCGAGTACACCAGCGCGAAGGCGTCGCCACCCAGCCCTGTGCTCATCGGCTCGACAACGGCCAGCACCGCAGCGCTGGCGACGGCCGCATCAGCAGCGTTGCCGCCTTCGAGGAGCACCCGCAGCCCGGCCTGCGCCGCCAATGGCTGACTCGTCGCGACCATCCCACCAGTCGCGTGGACGACCGAGCGTCGTGATGGGTAGCGGGCAGCGGCGAGAAAGGGTGGTAGCGTGCTCATCATGCCTCCTTGCGGTGCGACCGACTCACCAGCTCCAGATGTCGGCTTCGCCGACGCCGGCCGGGAGCGGCGCACGGTCGTTCGTGCGATGAAATCCCTGCAATTCGAGAAACGTCCTTCCCTCGGGATTGCTGCTGCCGAGGGCACACAGCCGCTCGATGGCGGCCTGCCGCACGAGCCAGGTCTCGAGCAGCGCCAGTACGGCCTGCCCGTGCCCCCGGCGTTGCTCTGCCTGCGCGATCAGCAGCCAGAGCAGGACGGCATCGGCCGACGGGGCGCCATGGCGGAGTTCGACGACGCCGATGAGCGGTGTGGTGTCGATTCGCCGTACGGCCAACAACTGATGTGCCGGCGCGCGATCGTGACAACGCTGCCATTGTGCCGCCACCGCGGCATCGAATTGCGCATCGAGCATCACACCACAGGCCGCGAAGAACCCGGGCGTCGCGCGATAGAGTGCCGCCAGCGCCGGCACATCGCGCCGCTCAAGGATCGTGAGGCCGAGCCGGTCGTCGGCGAGCGGCGGAATCACGCCGAATCACCCCGACTCAGACGAGTCATTTCGTCGACATAATCGACGATCAGTGCGACATCGCGCGCACCGTAGCCGGCGGCCGTCGCGGCGGCGAAGTGGGCCAGCGCCGCCGCAGCCGTGGGTGTCGCCACCGCCACCGCCTGTGCCGTCGCAGTCATCGCCAGCAAATCCTTGCGCACTCCGGTGACATCGAAGGCCACATCTTCGGCCGCGCCGAGCATCAGCGGCACCTTGGCGCGCAGCGCCGGCAGCGCCACCGGCGAATCGAGAAACACCTCGAGCATCGCTGCGCGTTGCAGGCCATGGCCGGCACCAATCGCCAGCGCCTCGGCCAGGGCCGCCCAGAAGACCGCCATCGGCATATTCAGCACGAGCTTCATCGTCGTCCCGGCGCCGAGCGGCCCGAGGTGCACCACACGGCGGCAGCAGTGCTGCACGACGGCCAACGCGCGGGCGACATCGGCGGCATCGCCGCCTGCCAGGCCGAGCAACTGCCCCTGGCGTGCCGGCGCGACCGTCCCCGACACGGGCATGTCGACGAGCCTCGCGCCCGCCGCGAGCACCGGGGCCAGCAGCGCGCGGATCGTCGCCGTGCGGATCGTACTCATCTCGATGAACAGGCGGCCGGTGGCGGCGACGCTCAGCAGGCCATCGCGGCCGCGATAGACCTGCTCGACCGCCGCGTCGTCGGTGAGGATGGTCAGCACGACGTCGGCGTGTTCGACGACCTGTGCCGGCGTGGCGACGCGCTGTGCCCCGGCGGCCAGCAGTGGCGCTGCGCGCGCTGCGGTGCGGTTGTAGACCACCAGCGAGTGGCCGGCTGCCAGCAGCCGCCCGCCGATCGCCTGCCCCATCCGGCCCAGCCCAACCAGCCCGATGCGTTCCATGCGGTTCCTCAGTGTGTCAGCGGCGTCATCGAGATCGCCCGTTCGTCGAAGGTGGCACCGAACCACTGCACGATCCCCGTGCCGGCGGTCAGCAGCACCAGCGCGCCAGCCAGCGCCAGCCCGGCCCGGCCACGCCGCGCCAGGTGTGCCCACGCGATGCCGATCAGCGCCAGCGCCAGCGGGAGGACGAAGTAGTAGTAGCGGACCTGCAGGTCGAAGCGCGCGTTGACCAGCACGTACCCGAGCGCGACCAGTGCCGCACCGCCGACGACGATGCGCCGCGTGCCGGCCCACGTTGGGCGCAGCGCCAGCCACAGTGCCACCGGCAGCACGAGCAGGCCCGGTTCGGAGAAGCTCAGCACGGCGCCGCGCCACATCAATGGCGAAGCCCCAGGGAACCAGGTGCCACTGGTATCGACCGGCCGGCTGGTGACGGCGCCGGCATGGCTGAGCGTGATCTCGAGGATGAAGCTGTACAGCAGCACCACGGCCAGCGCGACACTGCCGCCGAAGAGCGCGCCGGCCGCGAGCCATGCACGCCAGCGCCCGCCGCGCGCGCCCAGCACCCACATCGTGCCGAACCAGCTCACCGCCAGGATCGTCACGCCGATGTGTGAATACATCGCGAATTGCAGCAGCAAGACGGCCCAGGCCCAGCGCCGCAGCTCGGGGCGCACGTCGACGCCGGCGAGCAGCACCAGCGCGATCGGGGCGGTGAACCACTGACCGAAGATCTGCGCGGTGAATTGGTAGTACAGCGCCGAGAACGCCGCTACGCTGCCGAGCATCAGGGTGGCAGCCAGCATGGCGGCGCGCTCGCTGCCGCCCAGCCGCCGCGCCAGCAGCGCGACGAACAGGACCGACGTGCCGTCGAGGAGCGCGGTGAACCCCTCGAGGTATTGCGGCAGATCGCTGATGAGCGTCAGCAGCGGCATCGCCGCCAGATATGGCCCGGTGGGATAGATGGTGATGCCACGGGCAAATTCGCTCGATGGTGCGATGATCACCAGCTCGCCACCGAGGGTGAGCAACAGCCGCCGCACGTTGCGCCCCAGGTCCTGGCCGTCGAAGCCCGGATAGAGCACACCAGCGAGCCGCAGCGCCGCGGCGACGAGCATCATCCCCCAGATGAGGCGCAGCGTGCCCGGGCGCAACAAATCGGCAGCCACGCGCTCGAAGGCCGGCAGGCCGACGAGCGTCAGCACCGCCAGTGCACCGGCAGCGACCGCCAGCGGCGGCAGGTACGCATGGCTGAACACCAGCGTCGCCGAAAGCTGCAGCGCCAGGCCGACGGCCAGGCTCGCCAGGATGCCGGCCTGGACGATCGCGCGCCAGCCGAGCCGCCACAGACACACCTGTACCGCCAGCAGGATCGCCAGCTGCCAGCCGAGCTGGGCCGGGCTGGGCCACCACATCCCCTCGCGCAGCGGGGCGACGCGGAAGCTCATCAGCTTGGCGCCGAGATCGCGGCCGTCGCCGGCGACCCGGAACGTCTCGCTGAGCATGGTCAGCGTGTAGCGGGCGCCGCGCTCGGGTGGCAGGAGCATCTGATACGCCCGTGGCGCGACGGTCGCCGTGAGGCTCACCCACCGACGACCGTCGAGCTGCAGGTCGAGCGACCCCGGCGTTGGCCGGCCACCCAGCCGCAGCGTCAGCACCGCCGAGCGCGTGACCGCCGGATGCGCGATCGCCAGCGCGCTGCGGGCGGTCGTCCAGCGATACCAGCTGCCATCGGTGCCCTGCTCCCGATCATGGACGCCGCTGAGCAGATACTCGTCGCGATGGCTCCCCAACGCGACATCGCGCGCTGGTGTCGCCCAGGCGAGGACCACCAGATTGGCGACGATGATGACCGCGAGCGCGCCCAGGGCGAGCGACAGCTGGCGGACGATGGAATTGGACGTTGCTGCTGTCATACACTCGTTCTGCCGTGATCGCGGATGTTCGGGTGCCCGGGGCGACGCCGCGCCGCCCCGGATGTGCCACCTACCGCAGGCTGGCGCGCAACAGATCGCGGTTCAGCTGCGCGATCACATCGAGCTTGATCTCCTTCGGGCAGACTGCGGCGCACTCGCCGATGTTGGTGCAGCCGCCGAAGCCCTCTTCGTCCATCTGTGCGACCATCGCCAGCACGCGGCGCGAACGCTCGACCTGGCCCTGCGGCAGGACGCCAAGGTGGGCCACCTTGGCGCCGGTGAACAACATCGCCGATGCGTTCGGGCAGGCGGCGACACAGGCGCCACAGCCGATGCACGCCGCCGCATCCATCGCACGATCTGCGCTCTCCTTGGGGATTGGAATGGCGTTGGCATCGGGCACGCCGCCCGTCGAGACCGAGACGTACCCGCCGGCCTGGATGATCCGGTCGAACGCGCCACGATCGACGACCAGATCCTTGACGATCGGGAAGGCGCTGGCACGCCATGGCTCGAGCGTCAGGCTGTCGCCATCCTTGAAATGCCGCATGTGCAGCTGGCAAGCCGTCGTGGCGCGCTGGCCGCCGTGTGCCACGCCATCGATCACCATGCCGCACGAGCCACAAATGCCTTCGCGGCAGTCATGATCGAAGGCGATCGGTTCGTCACCGGCCAGGATCAACTGTTGGTTCAGCACATCGAGCATCTCGAGGAACGACATGTCCGGGCTGACATCGCGCACCTGGTAGGTCACGAAGCGGCCATTCGCTGTGCTCGCCGGCTGACGCCAGACCTGAAGCGTGAGATTCATGTCGTTTCCCTCACTTGTAACTGCGCTGCTGCAGCTTGACCGAGTCGAAGTGCAACGGCTCGCGGTGCAGGTTCGGTGCGTCAAGATCGCCGCTGTACTCCCAGGCAGCGACGTACGAGAAGTTGGCGTCATCGCGCTTCGCTTCGCCGTCGTCGGTCTGGCTCTCTTCACGGAAGTGCCCACCACACGACTCGGTGCGATGCAGGGCATCGATGCACATCAATTCGGCGAGTTCGAGGAAGTCGGCGACGCGCCCCGCCTTCTCGAGCTCTTGATTGAGGCTCGCGCCACTGCCCGGAACGCGCACGCGGCGCCAGAACTCGTCGCGCAATGCCGGGATGCGCTGCAGTGCCCGGCGCAAGCCGGCATCGGTGCGCGCCATGCCGCAATCATCCCACACGATCTTCCCCAGCTCACGGTGGAACGAGTCGACGGTACGATCGCCGCCGACTGCCAGCAACCGCGCGACCTGCTGGTTGACGCCCGCCTCGGCTTCGCGGAATGCGGCATGGTCGGTGGTGATGCGCGCCGATGGGTTGCTCACCAGGTAGTCGCCGATGGTGTAGGGCAGGATGAAGTACCCGTCGGCCAACCCCTGCATCAGTGCGCTGGCACCCAGACGATTGGCGCCGTGATCCGAGAAGTTGGCCTCGCCGACGACGAACAGGCCGGGGATGGTCGACATCAGGTTGTAATCGACCCACAGGCCGCCCATGGTGTAATGAACGGCGGGATAGATCCGCATCGGCTGGCTGTAGGGATCTTCGCCGGTGATCCGCTCGTACATGTCGAACAAATTGCCGTAGCGCTCGCGGATGACCGGTACACTCAGCCGCTTGATGGCATCGGCGAAGTCGAGGTAGACCCCCAGGCCCCCCGGCCCGACGCCACGCCCGGCATCGCAGGCTTCCTTGGCGGCACGCGACGAGATGTCGCGCGGTGCCAGGTTGCCGAAGCTTGGGTACTTCCGCTCGAGGAAGTAGTCGCGCTCGTGCTCGGGAATGGCCTGCGGCGCGCGGCGATCGCCTGCCTGCAGCGGCACCCACACGCGGCCGTCGTTGCGCAGCGACTCGCTCATCAGCGTGAGCTTCGACTGGTAGTCGCCGCTCACCGGGATGCATGTCGGATGGATCTGGGTGTAGCATGGGTTGGCGAAGAACGCACCACGGCGATGTGCCCGCCAGATCGCGCTGGTGTTGCAGCCCTTGGCGTTCGTCGACAGGTAGAACACATTGCTGTAGCCGCCCGTCGCCAGCACGACTGCGTCGGCGAGGTACGAACGTACCGTGCCGCTGACCATGTCGCGCACCACGATGCCGCGCGCACGGCCATCGACCAGCACCAGGTCGAGCATCTCGCTGCGGGGGAACATCTGAACCTTGCCGAGCTCGATCTGCCGGCTCAGCGCCTGGTAGGCGCCGAGCAGCAACTGCTGGCCCGTCTGGCCACGGGCATAGAAGGTGCGCGATACCTGGGCGCC
>CAIQIY010000107.1 GCA_903871975.1 uncultured Chloroflexota bacterium
CGATCGTCGCCGGCATCGCCGGTACACCGCATGCGATGCATACCTTTCCGGCCGGCGCGACGCTCGCCGACGGTACCATCCTGCTGACATCGCGGCGTGGCAGCACCAAGGATTGCGACGACGAGACCGTCGAGCTGCGCCGCTCGCGCGACGGGGGCACGAGCTGGAGCGTAGCGACACAGCCGTGGCCATTGCCCCACGCCGGCCTGAAGCTGTGCTATCTCACCGTCCTCGATGATCGGCTGCTGGCCGCAGCGATGTGGGTCGACCACACACAGCATCCCGGCGCGCCGCTGTTCAACCCGGCGACCGAGGGGTGCCTGCCGATGGCGATCTGGCTGAGCGAGTCCCACGATGCCGGCACCAGCTGGTCGGCATGGCGCGCGGTGCCGCTGCCGGCAGACATCGGGCCGCCGAGCCTGACGGCGCCACCCATCGCGCTCGGCGACGGCCGGCTCGCGCTGAGCATCGAGTCGAACAAACACTACGACGACCCGGCTCCGTGGCGTCAGCGCGTCGTGCTGGTGCATTCCGGCGATGGCGGCCAGAGCTGGGGCGCGCCGTTGGTCGCCGGCCACGATCCGGGTGGGCGGATCTTCAACTGGGATCAGCGCATCGCCCAGGCACCCGATGGGCGGCTCGCCGCATTGCTGTGGACCTACGACCGCGAGACGCAGCGCTACCAGGCGATCCATCGCCGGATCAGTGCCGACGGCGGCACCACGTGGTCAGCGGCCGAGGCACTCGGCTTCGCCGACCAGCCCGGCCGGCCGGCCGTGCTGCCCGACGGCCGGATGGTTCTGCCGTATGTCGATCGGTTCGGCAGCCAGACGATCACGCTGCGCTGGGCCGCCGACATCGCCGCACCATTTGCCGATGACGACCAGCTGGTGCTGTACCAGCACGGTGCGTCGTCGGCCGCGGCCGATGACACGACCGGCGCATTGCTCGACGAGATGGGGCGTTGGAGTTTCGGCCTGCCGTTCGCCTGGGTGCTCCCCGACGGTGACGTGATGGTGACCTACTACGCCGGCGACACCGCGACCCTGGACATTCGCTATGCTCGGCTACGGCCGGAGAGGTGAAGCGATGAAGATCACGGATGTTCAGACGGTGCTGCTCACCGGACCATGCACCGCCGATCCGTTCCTGCTCGAAGCACGACGGCGGCGCAGCGTCGCCCTGATCGAGATTCACACCGACGCCGGGGTGACTGGCATCGGCGAGAGTTATGCCGGGTACTTCTGCCCCGAGCTGGTCGCCGTCGCCGTCCAGTATTACCGGCCCATCCTGCTGGGAGTCGCGTTCCCCGAGACCGACATCCATACCCTGTGGCGGCGGATGTACCTGTGCGAGAACTTCTGGGGGCGCGTCGGACTGGGGCCGGCGGTATTGTCGGGGATCGAGGCAGCGCTGTGGGATCTGAAGGGCAAGATCCTCGGCCTGCCCGTCTACGACCTCATCGGCGGCCTCTGCCGCGACCGCATCCCCGTCGAAGTGGAGATCGGGGGCGGCCCTCCGAAGGAGATGGGCGAGGCCTGCCTGAAATGGGTCAAGAAGGGCGTGCGGGCCTTCAAGCCGAAAGTCGGCGGATATCCCGAGGAAGACGCCGAGCGGATGAAGGCCATCCGCGAGGCCGTCGGCAAGGACGTCGTCCTGCGGGCCGATGC
>CAIQIY010000108.1 GCA_903871975.1 uncultured Chloroflexota bacterium
CCAGAGTGTAGCATATGCACCGCTGGATGTCAACGTACGGGTTGAGGCGTTGAGGCGGTTCAGGTCTGATGCACCGCCCGGATCAGAATGGTACGAACACCCCACTGCCATGCAGAACTGCCAGAAGGTCGAGCGCCACGGTACGGTCGCTTGGTTCGGCATTGTTTTCAGCAATCGCAGCAGTGCGCTCAGAGCGATCCCGGTTGGCTCATCGGTCCCACCGGGCGCGATGGCGCATGCAGTTGTACCGCACACCTCGCTGTGCTGGCTGCGTGGTTGGTGCCCCAATCATCACAGCTCCACGTGCTTCTGGTTGCCGCCTCGGCCGACGTTGCATGCCAGGATCGACACAACGCCAGCGGCGGAAAGCCCCACGGCCACTCGTCGTGATGAGGGTATGTTGGAACGTGGTCAGGAGGTGGTGAGCCCACAGGTCGGGGTTGCGGTTGGCGACGACTCGGGTGCGCGTCCGTCGGACGATCGGGGCAGTGTCACGTTCCGACGATTGGTTCCTCCTGATTGTCCTCTCGATTGATGGTGCACGGGCTCCGAAGACATAGTCGGTGCGCGTGTGGCAATGTTGCGCGATACGTTGCTGGCCTGCGCTACATCGCGGTGCGATTCACCCCGCCCTGCCCCAGCTGCCACGCTGCGCAGGGGGCGTGATGCTACGCGCTTATGCATGCTCGGTGGTGCGCGCTGGCGACGACGTTCGCGTGTAGCGTGGGAGTGGAGATGTCGTGTTGCGACAGTGGCGTGGACATTGCGCCGAGGTGCCGTTGCCGTGCATCCCTTCGATGAATGATCTTGGTGACATGCCGCAAATCAGCTGTGCAAATGATTGACAAACGATGTGCATTGCGCTATGATCGGCAAAGATGAGCCAAGCTGAGCATGTACGCCATTCGGGGAAAGGACGAGCGATGCATACACCCGAGCGCCGCGGTACTGCGCGTAGCGCCATCGGATCCGCCACTGGTACCAAGCCAATCTCGGTGATGCGCTCGCGTCGCATCGCTGCACCTGCGCATGCCGTCTATCGTATGCTCGCGAATCCCGAGTGCATCGCCAGAGCATGGCCTGGCATCCGACGCATCGATAGTGTGAGCCACCATGCAACCCACGCGGTGGTCCGGCTGGTGATCGCGCTCGCCGGGTTTCCGGCCGTACCCAGCGAAGGTGTGGTCAGCTGGGACGGTGGCAGTGAGATTCGCTTCAGTGCGACGCATCCGATCGATATCACCACACGGTTCAGCCTGATCCCCGATGGTGACCGGACCCAGCTGACCATGGCCATGACCATTGATGTCGCCCCGCTGATGGGGCCGTTGAGCGCATTCATTCCGCACGAGCGACTCGCTGGTGTGATCGGGCCGGAGCTCGATACCACGCTGGCACAGGTTGCACACACGCTGGAAGCCGACGCTGCGACGATGCGCTCGGAGTGATGCCGCAGGCGGCTGTGGTGCCGTGGTGCGCGGCCGATCAGCTACGGCGCTCCATGCCTTGCGCGCGCCAGCGCGCCAACTGTGCCAAGCGCCGGTAGGTGCCGGCGACGTCTGGCTCGGCGCTCCCTGCGCGGGCTCGTGCGTCGCATTGGCGCGCGAACAACGAGTATGCTTCGGGCGAACCGGCACATTGGTAGACGACCGTGTACGCCGCGAGTAGGTCGCGTTCGTCGTCGCCGGTGCGCCGTGGTATGATGTTCATCACCATGTGGTGATAGAGTGGCAGCAACTCTTCGGCGAGCATGGGGATTCTCCGACGAACGTGCGACTGATCAGTCCCGGACAGCGACGCATGCAGACAGCGTTTGCCCGATTCGCGTGAGCGGCACCGCGTTGATCGGTTGATCCGCTGGATGCCCACGTATTGTCTTTGTATTGTACCAGATGTATCAGACGTTTGCCCACTGCGGTGGGCGGATCAGGGCGCACCCCGCGATGTTGATGTGCTCACACGGTTCACATGCTGCCCGATGGCATGGACGACGGATTCGCTGGAACCTGCTTCGTGCCGTGCTGCTGCTCGTCGCGCTCGCTCTGCCAGCGATCAACGATGCGTCTGCGGGTGGTGCTTCGCGGATCGAGGTTCGACAACTCACCGATGATGTCGCACCGACATTCCGCATCCGCGGCACCCGGCTGGGTCTCGTCGGTGGGCGCACAGCCAATGGCCATACGATCGTCGAGCGTGATCGCTTCGTCGCGCTACCGTGTACGTGCGCCTTGTCGAGTCTTGGTGGTAATGAGTTTCAGGTTCGTGTGACGTACGGCGGGCGTAGTGCGGTGGTGCCAGTGTACGACGTCGGCCCCTGGAATACGCGTGACGATTACTGGAATCCGCCTGAACAACGGTTCTTCAGCGATCTGCGCCAAGGCTGGCCGCAGGATCATGCTGCGTACTATGATGGCCACAACGGTGGTTATGCCGCGAAGGGTCGAGTTCGCTTCCCGACAGCGATTGATGTCGCCGATGGTGTGTGGTGGGATGATCTCGGCATCGTGGGCGATCAGGCAGATCTCGAGGTGACGTTCCTCTGGATGGGCCGCGATCCGCTTGAACCCACCGTGGCGCCGACCAGTGAGCCCACCCTGGCGCCGACCAGTGAGCCCACCGTGGCGCCGACCAGTGAGCCCACCCTGGCGCCGACCAGTGAGCCCACCCTGGCGCCGACCAGTGAACCCACCGTGGCGCCGACCAGTGAGCCCACCCTGGCGCCGACCAGTGAGCCCACCCTGGCGCCGACCAG
>CAIQIY010000109.1 GCA_903871975.1 uncultured Chloroflexota bacterium
CCCGATGCCGCAGCACGGCGCTCGCTGGCTGCGACGCTGCTGGTGGCCGCATCGCGCAGCACCAACCTCGTCACGCTGCGGGTTGGCACCACACCCGTGGCGCCGGCGCCAGGCGCGACGCCGCTGGTCGATCCGCTGGTGCGCTGGCAGGCCAGTCGTGGTGCCGAGGTCACCAACCGCTACCACGAGGTGCTCGATCTGGATCCGCTGGGGCAGGCGTTGTGTCAGTACTGCGACGGCAGCCAGACCATCCCGGCGCTCGAGCAGCTGGTCGCCGAAGGCGCCGTGGCGCCGCTCGAACCCGGCATCGGTGCCGCCGAAGCCGTGGCGCGCCAGCTGCGTCGCTTCGCGTTGGCAGCGTTGCTCGTACCGCCGGAGGACCAATGAATCCGGCGCTGCGCACCATTCTGGCGATCGAGACCTCGTGCGACGAGACGGCTGCGGCGGTCGTGCGCGATGGCCGCGTCGTGCTGTCGAACGTGGTCGCGTCGCAGATCGACATCCATCGTCGTTTCGGCGGAGTGGTACCCGAGGTGGCGTCGCGGCAGCACATCCTGGCGCTCGATGCGGTGGTGCAGGCGGCATTGGCACCGCTGGGCGCCGACTGGTCGATGATCGATGCGGTGGCGGCGACGCGTGGCCCCGGGCTGGCCGGTGCCTTGCTCACCGGGTTGCATGCCGCCAAGGCGCTGGCGTGGGCGCGTGGCCTGCCATTGATCGCGGTCAACCATGTCGAGGCCCATGTGTATGCCAGTTGGCTCGACGATGGCAGCGGGCGCGGGCCGCCGCCGGCACCCCTGGTGGTGCTGATCGTGTCGGGCGGGCATACGCTGCTGGCCCACCTGGCCGATGCGCGGACACTCCAGGTGCTGGGGCAGACGCGCGACGATGCGGCGGGCGAGGCGTTCGACAAGGTCGCCCGACTGCTGGGTCTCGGGTTCCCCGGCGGGCCGGCCATCGAGCGGGCAGCCCGCGCCGCGACGGGCAGCATGCACCTGCCGCGCGCCTGGCTGCGCGACAGCGACGACTTCTCGTTCAGTGGCCTGAAGACGGCGGTCCTGCATCAGGTTCGGGCTGCAGGCGGTGCGCTCGACGACGCGCTGCGCGCCGAGCTGGCTGCGGCATTCCAGGAATCGGTCGTCGATGTGCTGGTGCGCAAGACATGCGATGCGGCGCGGCGGTTGGCGGTGGGCGGGATCGTGCTGGCGGGTGGTGTGGCGGCCAATCAGCGGTTGCGCGCCGCGCTGCTGGCCCAGGCCCCGGTGCCGGTCTGGGTTCCGCCGCTGGCGCTGTGCACCGACAACGCGGCGATGATTGCGGCGGCGGCGTTCTGGCGCCAGGATGCCGGCCTCGCCCACGGGCTGGCGTGCGATGTGGCGCCGTCGCTGCGGTTGGGCCAGGTGTGATGATGCGGCACGTCGCTGTGCGGCTGATGGCGCTGCTGGGGGTGGCACTGGCTTGCCATGGGGCGTACGGCGCGCTGCCGGCGCGGGGCTTCGCCGCCGACGACTTCGAGTGGCTCCTGCGGGCGCGCCTCGCCGATCCGGCCACGCTGTGGGCGGCGGCGTTCGATCCGGCGCAGACGCATTTCTTCCGGCCGCTGCTGTGGTTCTGGTTCGCCGGGTGGTGGCAGGTATTCGGCGCTCATCCGCTGGGCTGGCATCTCGTGTCGCTGCTGCTGTGGCTGGTGGCCGGTGTGGCGCTGGCACTGCTGGTGTGGCGCCTGACACGCGATGCCGCCGCGGCGCTGGTCGCAGCGCTGGCATTGCTGCTGCATCCCGCGCCGTTCGAGGCGGTGGTCTGGATCTCGGCGCAGAGCGATCTGGTGCTGCTCTGCCTGGCACTGCTCGGCATCCACCTGTGGCTGACGCCAGGCTGGCTGGCGGCGGGTGGTGCGTTGCTGGCCGTGACGCTGGGGTTGCTCACCAAGGAGAGCGGCGTGGCGCTGCTGCTGTTGCCGGTCGCCAGCCTGCTGCGCGACGGCGCACTGCCGCGCTGGCGCACCGCTGGCCTGATGGCGCTGGGGCTGCTGTATGGCGCCGTGCAGATCTGGTTCGTGCGCCAGAACGAACTGGTGGCGGCGAGCCAGTATGCGCTCGGCTGGCACATTCCCGCCAATCTGGCGCGTGGCGTGGCGTTGCTGGTGGCGCCGCTGCCCGGCACCGTGGCCGCCGATGCGGCCTGGCTGCTGGTCCTCGGCGGCGTGCTGGCGCTGCTGCTGGCGCGCGCTGCCTGGCACCAGCCGGCGTGGCGCGCGATCGGCGTGGTGCTGGCTGGCGTGCTGCTGCCGGCCGCGCCGTTCGTCTCGCCGCCGGATTCACGCTACCTGGCGCTCGCAGTGGCCTGTGCGGCGGGGGTGGCAGCGTGGCAGTGGCGCCGCATCCCGGCACGCTGGCGCGCGGCGGCGTGGCTGCTCGTGGCACTGGCCTGCGCCGGCGCGATGGTCGAGGTGCGGCAGCGCGAGGCGGTGTTTGCGGCCGGCGCTGCACCGGGGCATGCGCTGTACCTCCTGGCGCGCGATACCTGTGCCGGGCCGGCGCTCAATCGTGCATTGATCGTCGAACCACCAATCGCGGCGCCACATGCCCGTGCGGCGGTACGCCTCGCGTGTGGCGAACGCCCGCGCCCGATCGTGCTGGGCGCCGCCGATGTCGCGGCCGAGCTGCGCAGCAACACGATCGTGATCGCGTTCCGCAATGGCACGCCGCAGATCATCGAACGGACCGGCCCGCCGCGCTGATCGCCCCCCCGCGTCAGTTCAGGCCGATGCCGCGCGCCATCGCCGGCGCGACCACCAGGATCAGCGCGAGGCCGACGAGCTCCAGGTTGAGGATGCGGCGGATACGCCGTGCCTCGTCGGCTGGCAGCACCAGCGGCTGATCATCGCCCGGCACGCGCCAGCGGATGAATGCCACCGTCGGGATGATCGACAAGAGCCCGACGATGACGAACAGGGCCATCTTCACCCAGAACATCGGACTGACGATGTAGAAATCCGCGCCTTTGGCGAAGTAGATCACCCGCAGCACGCCCGCCACCAGCATCACCGCCGCCGAGATGCCGTACCACAGGTCGACGCGCTGGATGCGCCGTGCCACCGCCGACGGCATCATCGCCGAGAACGAGAGCCATTCGTAGACGAGGCAGGCGGTCAGCGTGAATGCCGCCAGATGGTGAACGCTGGCCATCAATGAGTTCAACCAGAACATGAGCCCTCCCGTGCCGAATCATCGGTGGCGACCTGGGCTGCAGCTGGCGTGGTTGCCACGTGGCCGAGCCGGCTGCGTGCGGTATGGCGGCGCCCCACCGCTGCGACGTGCGTGGTCGCGGCGGCCAGGCCGAAGCGGGGCATGTTGCCGTAGACACATTCGTAGTGGCCCGGATCGATCAGGTAGGTTTCGTGCCAGATGCCGACGCTGCCATCGGCATCGATCACCTGATTGAAGCGCCGCCATGCGGCCAGGTGTGGCTCGGCCGGGTCGCGCGCAAACGCCTCGAGCGCTTCGAATGAGCGCCAGTACTGGACCAGCACCGGGCCGCGCAGGTTCCACCAGGTCTCGACGTGCAGCAGGCCCAGCGCGTCGTCGGCGGCCAGCCGTCGCATCATCGGCCCCATCGCTCGCGCTACCGGCGCCCAGCGGTCGATGCGCCACCACTGATTGATGCGCATGCCGATCAGGAATACGACGAACGGCTGGTCGGTTTGGGCAGTGAAGCGCCCGTTGAAGATCGGTGTCATGCCGGTGCCTCCTGCACGTGCCCACATCCGGCCATTGGTGGTCGCTCCCCGAAGAACTCGTGCTCGATTGCCTCGAGCTCGCGGCGATGCAGATCACCGCCGGTGAAGCCGCCCGGCGGCAGCTGCCCACCGAGCTCCAGCGAGACGATGCCATGGACACGCGCCCAGATCACCAGCGCGACACCGAGCGACTCGGGCGCACAGCCGTCGAGGTGCTGCAGCGACGTGCAATGCGCCGAAGTGCCGGGCGCTGGCAGCGGCACGTGCCCCGGCCGGAGCCGGCCCCGCCGACGGAGTGTCTCCACGACGCCGAGCAGTGGGCGCAGCGCCTGCGCTGCCGCCGGGATCACTGTCGCCGGCGCGTGGTAGCCGGGGATCGGAGCGCCGAAGATCAGCTGGTAGTGCTGTGGGTGCTCCAGGGCCCACTGCCGGTATGCCTGCCCGGTCGCCCGGAGCCGCCCGATGCTGTCGTCCTCGGGCAGCGCGTCGCACGCCGCGTGCTGGTGGTCGCTGAATGATGTGTAGGCCTCGATCACCAGCGCCGTGACGAGTGCGTCCCGGTCGGGAACGTAGTGGTAGATCGCCGGCGCACTGATCCCCAGTTCGCGCGCGATGGCGCGCAGCGACAGCGCCGCTGCGCCCGATGTCGCGATCTGCTGCCAGGCAGTCCGCATGATCGCGTGCCCGAGATCGGGGTGCTGTTGCTGTTTCGTCGGTCGTGCCATCGGCCCTTCCAGTTCCTTCGTGTGCACAATAATTATACGGTGTACAGTTATTTGTGTCAACTGCCGGCCGAGCCTGCCCCATACCGCTCGTGGCGCCACGCCGGCGCACACCTGCTCGCCGCGGCACGCCGCCGGAAATCCCGAACGCGGCGATCTTAGCCGACATCGCGACCACCACGCATGCCACCCATCGGCAACGCTGGGTGGGGGATCTGTCATTCATTCTGCGGCTATAGGGGGAGCGCAGCACCGCCCGGGCCGATGCGAACGCCCGCGCAGTATGGGCGTTCGGGCGCCGGCGATGCTCCCGGTGCGTGGCGTAGCGCATGACTGGCCGGCGACACAACGATGTGGTGC
>CAIQIY010000110.1 GCA_903871975.1 uncultured Chloroflexota bacterium
ACGGCGCACCAGCGTCGCATCGAGGCGCGCGGCCGCCGCCGCCCATGCCAGCAGCGCACCCACCAGCGGCGTCAGCAGCACCATCGTCAGCCAGGGCGGCGTTGCCGCCGCCGCCAGAACGCCCATTTCATTCCTCCCGGGGCACACATGGCGTGCCCGTGCGCCGTGATCCGATCATGGGCGCAGCAGCGTGACCGCCGCCACCGCGAACAGCACGACGCCGATCGCCACGAGCGCCAGCGAGTCCTGGATGCGGCCGGTCGCGCTGCGACGCACCTCGCCGCCGAGTTCGTCGACGCCGCGGCCGCCGAGCTCGGCCCCACCCTGCAGCAGGATGTCGTCGGCGCCGGCGCTGAGCCGGCCGACCAGCGTCGTCGTGGCTCCGACCAGCGCGATCGTGCGACCGATGATGGCGCGATCAATCCAGCGACGCAGATCCATGGCGACGTCGACGGCTGCGCCGAAGCTATGCCGGTAGAGCGCGTCGAGGCGATACCCTTGTGCCAACAGCGCCAGCACACCGCGCGCGCCCGGCTGCGCCAGGTCGGCATCGGCGGCGACACCGCGCAACACCCAGCCCAGCCCGGCACCCGCCAGCGCCACCAGCGTCGCGAGTGCCGCGATCCCGGGATGGAATGCGCCGGCCTCGGCACCGATCAGGTCGCTCAGGCCGTGCTGCCACGGCAGGTTGATTCCGCCCACCAGCGCCGCCGCCAGCGCCAGCAGCACCAGCGGCGCCCGCATCGCGCCGGTCGCGTCGTGGGGCACCGTCGCGCCGCCACGGAAGCTGCCGAAGAACACCAGCCAGATCTGACGCGTCAGATACGCTGCTGTCAGCAGCGACGCCGCCAGCAACGCGATCGCCACACCCCATGCGCCATGGGTCAGCGCATGCGCCACGATCTCGTCCTTGCTCCAGAAGCCAGCCAACGGCGGTACGCCAGCCAGCGCCGCCGCACCCACGAGATAGGTGGCACATGTCAGCGGCATGTGTCGCCGCAGGCCACCCATCGCCCGGATGTCCTGCGTCGGCCCGTCGTGCCCCACTGCCTGTTCCATCGCATGGATGATCGCCCCGGCGCCAAGGAACAGCAGCGCCTTGAAGCAGGCATGGGTGATCAGGTGGAAGATCGCCGCACCCCAGGCGCCGATTCCCAGGGCCGCCACCATGAATCCCAGCTGCGAGATCGTCGAAAACGCCAGGATGCGCTTCAGATCGGTCTGTACCAGCGCTACCAGCGCCGCTCCGACTGCGGTGAGTGCGCCGATCGCCGCGACCCACGGCAGCATTGCGCTCACCGCGAAGATCGGGTAGGTGCGCGCCACCAGAAATACCCCCGCCGCCACCATCGTCGCCGCGTGGATCAGCGCCGACACCGGCGTCGGGCCCGCCATCGCATCGGGGAGCCAGATGTGCAGCGGAAACTGCGCAGATTTGCCGATGGTTCCGCTGAACAGCAGCGCGGCTGCAAGCGTGGCCGCCGAGACACCGAGCGGCGTCGGCGTCGCCGCCAGGCGTGCCAGCGTCTCGGGGGCAAACAGCTGCCCCGCTGCCGTGCCGACGTGCAGGCTGCCGGTTTCGTGCCACAGCAGTGCGATGCCGAGCAGGAACAGCACATCGCCCACCCGGGTGACCAGGAAGGCCTTGATCGCGGCATCGCGTGGCGCCGGCCGCGGGCCGGTGCCGTCACGCTCGTACCAGAAGCCGATCAGCAGATACGAGCACAGCCCCATCACTTCCCAGGCGATGAACAACAGCAGTAGATGATCGGCGATCACGGCGGTGAGCATGGCCGCGGTGAACAGCGTCGTGAAGCCGAAGAACCGTGCGCGACGCGGGTCGTGGGCCATGTAGCCGATGGCGAACAGCTGAATGACCGCCGCCACCGGCGCGACCATCGCGATCAACGCGGCCGCCAGCCCGTCGATGCGGTATCCCAGCTCGATGACGCCGTCGGCGGCTGGCGCCCAGCGGAACGAGCCGGCAGCCGTCGCACCACCAGCCACTGCCAGCGCCGCCAGGAGTGCCAGCAGTGCCGCGAGCGTGCCAGCGCCGACCGCCAGCGGGCCGGCCCACCGTTCGGCGCGTGGTGGCGCCAGATGGATCAGCAGGCTCGCCAGCGCCGGGAGCGCCGGGATCAGCCAGGCATGGTCGAGGGCGAGATTCATGGATCACCCCTGCAAGTTGCGCATGTCGTCGGCCACGATGGTGCGTCGCGTGCGATAGACCGCGATCACCATCGCCAGCCCGACAGCCGCTTCGGCAGCAGCGATGGTGATGATGAACAGCGCGAAGACCTGGCCCGCCACCAGGTTGGGCTCGAGGTAGCGCCAGAATGCGATGAGATTGATGTTGACCGCGTTGAGCATCAGCTCGACGCCGAACAGGATGCCGATCAGGCTGCGCCTGACCAGGACGCCGAACAGCCCGATGCAGAACAGGATCGCCGCCAACGCCAGGACCCAGTTCAGCGGCACGGCTTCGATCATCGTCATGACGTTCCGTCCTCCGTGCGGTCGGTTGTGGCGCGTTGTGCTGCGACATCGTCGGCCAGCGTCGGAATGCGCCGCCGTCGCTCTTCGAGTGCGATCACGACGGCGCCGATCAGTGCGACGAGCAGCACCACGGCGGCGAGCTGGAACGGCAACAGGTACTCGCGCATCAGTGCCGTGCCGAGCTGCGGCGCACGCGAGACGGGCAGGTCGTTGGCGTGCAGTTGCCAGGGGAAGGCGCCGAGCGTCGTGATCAGGACGGCGGCCAGCCCAATGGCGCCGGCCAGTGCGATCCACCATGGGCCCGCGCGCCACGCTGGCTCCTGCCATTCGTGTTGCCGCGTGAGCATGATGGCGAACAGGATCAGGATCGAGACGGCACCGACATAGATCAGCACCTGCGCGACACCGATGAACTCGGCTTCGAGCAGAAGGTAGAGCGCACCGACGGCGAAGAAGGTCGCGATCAGCCACAGCGCTGCACGCACGATCTCGCGTGAGACGACGACCAGGGCGGCGCTGGCGATGATCAGGCTCGCGATTGCGATGAAAATCACGGTGACCATGGTGCCCCCGCTTGCTCTGAGCGTGCCGCACGACCGCCTGCCGGCCACGCGACCCGGTGGTTGCTCCAGTGCGCTGCTGCGTTCATGCCGGCGCGATGGTGGCCACCGCCGCCGCCGCTGGCGCACGGTTGATGCGCAGAACCCAGCGCGTCGCGCTGATGTTGAGCACGGCGGTGACGATGGCTGCCACGCCGATCCGCTGCCATGGCGTCAGTGCGTCGATCGGTACCAGATTGCCCCATTCGATGCTGCTCCACTGCGTCAGCCCCACCCATAGCGCGGCGCTGGCAACGTTGACCAATGCCAGCGGCAACAGGTACTTCC
>CAIQIY010000111.1 GCA_903871975.1 uncultured Chloroflexota bacterium
CATCAACGACAACACGCCCTCGTGTTGCCGGGCACCGCCGGTGGCGGTGATGGTGATCAGCGGCACGCCACGCTCGGCGGCGCGCTCGGTGGCGCGCGCCAGCCGCTCGCCGAAGACGCTGCCCATCGAGCCGCCGATGAACTCCCAGTTCGAGATCGCCAGCTGCACGTCGGCGCCATTGAGGGTGGCGCGGCCGGTGAGCAACGCATCGTTCATGCCCGTGGCAGCCTGCGTCTCACGCAACTTCTGGGCGTAGTTGTCCTTGGCCGAGACGAACTGCAGTGCATCGACCGGCGCAAGGTCGCGGTCTTCCTCGGCGAAACTGTCGCGATCGAAGAGTTGCAGCCACTCCGCCACGCTCAGACGCATGTGGTAACCACACTTGCAGACCTTCAACTGGTCGTTGAGCTGCCTGACGTACGTGATCTCGCCACACGCCGGGCACTTCGTCCACAGATTCTCCGGGATCTGCTGGTCGGCATCGCGCCGGGCCGATGTGAACCGCCCGGGAGTGCGACGGAAGAGCTCTTTCATCTCGGTCCCTCGGCTTATACAACGTTGCGGCATTATACCACAGGGCACACATCCCCCTGGACAACAGCTGCGTAGTACCGGTGCAATGAACGAACAGGGAGCGCTGATGGGCGTGACGACGCACCGACTGACCAACGGATTGACGGTGATGGTGAAGGAATGGCATGCGGCGCCGGTGGCGGCGTGCTGCCTGGGGTATGCCGTCGGCGCGCGCGACGAACAACCGGGCCAGGCGGGGATCTCCCACTGGCTGGAGCACTTGATGTTTCGCGGCACGGCACGCTACCCGCGCGGCCGGCTCGATCGGCTGATTCCACGCAATGGCGGCAGCTTCAACGCGTTCACCACCTACGACTACACAGCGTACTACGTGACGATGCCGGCTGCGAGCATCATGATGATGCTGCCGATCGAGGCCGACCGCATGACGGAGCTGAGCTTCACCGACGACGACGTGGCCAATGAGCGCACGGTGATCCTGGCCGAGCGTGCCGGCCTCGAGAACGATCCGGACTGGTGGCTGGGCGAGGCGGTGCAGGCAGCGGCATACGATGCCCACCCGTATCGCAACCCGGTCATCGGCTGGCGCGAGGACCTGGCACGCATCGGCACCGCGGATCTGCGGCAGCACTACCAGGCGTTCTACCAGCCGGGCAATGCCGTGCTGGCGCTGGTCGGTGCCGTCGACGCCGCGCAGGTGATCGATGCTGCCGAGGCGGCGTTCGGCGGCATCGCCGACGGCGCCGTGCCACGGCCGGTGATCCCGGCCGATCCGTGGCCCACTGCCGAGCGACGTGTCACGGTGCGGCGGCCAGGGGTCGCACCGGCGCTGGCGCTCGCGTTTCGCGTGCCGGATTGTCGCCATCCCGATCTCGTTCCGCTGCTGGTGCTCGATGGCGTGCTGTCGGGTGCCGGCGGGACCAATCGCAGCGCCCGGTTGTACCGTGCGCTCGTCGAGCGGCGCTATGCCACCGCTGCCGGCAGCAGCGTCGATTTCGCGCTCGATCAGGGCACGTTTCAGTTCGGCGTGACACTTCACCAGGATCAGGCGCCCGAGGTGGTCGAGCGTGTGCTGCGCGACGAAATCGACCGGGTGCAGCAGGAGCCGGTCGCCGAACATGAGCTGGCGCGCGTGCGCAAGCAGGTGCGCGCCCAACGCGCCTTCGCCGGCGAGAGCGTCACCAACCAGGCGATCAACCTGGCCAGCTGGCACATCCTCGGCATCGCCGAGCGTGGTGAGCGGCTGGCCGACGAGATCGCGGCGGTGAGCAGCGATGATGTGCTGCGCGTCGCCCGCCAGTACCTCGACCAGTGCCGCGGCGTGGTCGGGGTGTTCGTTCCGGAGCATGCCGAATGAGGCCCCTGGCACGGCGTGCAAAGCGAGGCAGCACGTGAGCGATTCGACCGACCGCGCGACGATTCGGCACGTGCTGCCGAATGGGCTGGTGCTGCTCGTGCAGCGCAACCCGATCGCGCCGACCATCAGCATTCGTGGCAGCATCGGTGTCGGCAGCATCCACGAGGATGCGGCGAGCAGTGGCCTGGCAGTGTTCACCGGTTCGGCACTGGTGCGCGGCACCGAACGGTTCAGCTTTCAGCAGATCGCCGAACGCACCGAATCGGTCGGGGCGAGCCTGACGACCGCGGGTGGCGTTCATACGACCGGGGTGTTCGGCCGTGGCCTGGCCGACGACGCAGCCCTGCTCATCGAGACATTGGCCGAAGTGGTCATTCGGCCGACATTTCCCGTCGACGAGATCGAACGGTTGCGGGCACAGGTGTTGGCTGCACTGCGCGAAGCCGAGCACGAGACGATCGTGCAGGCCTCGCGGTTGGTGCGGCGTGCGCTGTTCGGCGATGCGCATCCGTACGGCCGGCTGAGCTCGGGCAGCGTCACTTCGGTCGCGGCGCTCGGCTCGGCCGAGCTGGCCGCGTTTCACCGCCGCTACCATCCCGCCGCGACGACCATCGCCATCGTCGGCGACATCGACCCGCCGCGCATCATCGATCTGGCCGAGGCTGCATTCGGCGCGTGGCACACCGATGCTGCACCGCCCGAACGCTTCGTTCCGCCCGGCATGGCGCTGAGCGGGGTGCGGCACGAGCGCAGCGTGCTCGCCGGCAAGGTGCAGAGCGATGTCGTGTGGGCGGTGCATGGCATCGCGCGCCATGACCCCGAGTATGATGCTGCCAGCATGGCCGACACGATCCTCGGCTCGCTCGGCCTGGGTGGCCGGCTCGGCGAAGCCATCCGCGAACGCGACGGCCTGGCGTATTACTGCAGCAGCCACCTCGAAGCCGACATCGGCGCCGGGCCGTGGTCGGTGGTCGCGGGCGTTCAACCCGACGACGTGCCGCGCGTACTCGACGAGATCAACCGACAGGTCGATCGCTTCTGTCGTGAGGGCCCCGACGCCGACGAACTCATCGATGCCCGTGCATCGATGACCGGCAGCATGCTCCGCAGCATGCAGACGAGCGACGGCATCGCCGGCTGGCTGCTGTGGATCGAGCGCCATCAGCTGGGCGCCGACTACGCCCAGCGCTATCCGTCCATCCTGGCCGCGGTCAGCGCCGACCAGATCATCGCGGTGTCGCGACGCCTGTTGTCGACCGAACATTATGTCGTCGCCAGTGCCGGCCCTGCCGGCGCCGAGGGCGCAGGGGAAAGGATCTAGCGTGGCCGCGTCGGAGTTTCGCGTCGTCGACGCCCATCAGTACGATTACCGTTCGCCGGGACGTTGGATCGTGTCGCACCTGGTGCGCCGCCCGCTGCTGCCGCTGGTGTTCGTCATCTCGGCAATCGGCATGGCGCTGCTCCAGAGCCGCGGCGCAGTGCTCACCGGCGAAGCGTTCGACGCCATCGTCGGCGACGGTGGCGTACCCGCATTCATCACGGTCGTGCTGCTCATCCTGGCCGTGCGCCTCAGCTTTGGCCTGGTCGATCTGCTCAACAGTTTCCTGGCGCAGTGGCTGGCACAACTCATCGAGCGCGACGCACGCGAGGAGCTGTACGTCAGCCTGCTCGGCAAGAGCCTCACCTTTCACAACCAGCAGCGCGTCGGCGATATCATGGCGCGCGCGACGAATGATGTCCAGCAGCTGAACGCGATGCTGACGCCGGGCGCCAGCCTGATCATCGAGTCGCTGATCTCGATCGTGGTGCCCCTGATCGTCATCGGCTCGCTGAATCCGCAGCTTCTGCTGATGCCGCTGCTGTTCCTCGTCAGCTTCGTCGTGGCGCTGCGCCACTACAGTGCTCAGCTGCAGCCGGTCGCCGGCGCACTGCGTGGCCAGTTCGGTACGATGAACGCCCGCCTCGCCGAGGCGATCTCCGGCATCGAGGTCGTCAAGGGCTATGCCCAGGAAGCCCAGGAGCAGGCGCGCTTCGAGGCCAATGCCCAGCGCTACCGCGATCTGTTCGTCCGCGAGGGTGGCGTCCAGGCGCGCTATCTGCCGCTGTTGCTCTATGGTGTCCTGGTCGGTCTGGGGTTTGCCCACGCCGCCTGGCTGCTCATCGAGGGGCAGCTCACCGTCGGCGAGGTGATCGCCTACATGGGGTTGCTCGAGATCCTGCGGTTCCCCACCTTCATCTCGACATTCACCTTCGCGCTGGTCGCGCTCGGCTTCGCCGGCGCGCGGCGCATCCTGCAGACAATCACCACCGAGACCGAGCTCGACGAGAACGTCGGTGGTCACCGCGCGACGATCGCCGGCGCAATCCACTTTGCAGCCGTCGATTTTGGCTACGAGACTGCCGCCCAGCCACCACCGTGGCCCGGCGCGCCCGCAATCCCCGCACGCGTCGTCCCCGTGTTGCGCGGCGTGTCGTTCACGGCAGCACCCGGCGAGACGATCGCGGTCGTCGGGCAGACGGGCGCCGGCAAGACGACGCTGACGCGCCTGATCAACCGGACCTACGACGCGCGTGCCGGCACCGTGTCGATCGACGGCATCGACGTGCGCACCTGGAATCTCGACAGCCTGCGCTCGCAGATCTCGACGATCGAACAGGACATCTTCCTGTTCTCGCGCTCCATCGCCGAGAATATTGCCTTCGGCGTGTCGGGTACGGCCGATCGCGCCGCGATCGAGGCAGCAGCACGCCAGGCACAGGCGCACGAGTTCATCATGGCACTGCCCGAGGGCTACGACACGGTGGTCGGCGAACGTGGGGTGACGCTCTCGGGTGGCCAGCGCCAGCGCATCGCCATCGCCCGCGCATTCCTCAGCGATCCGCGCATCCTGATCCTCGATGACTCGACCAGCGCCATCGACAGCGCCACCGAGGACGAAATCCAGCAGGCGATGCGCCAGATCATGCGTGGCCGCACGACCGTGCTGATCACGCACCGCGTCTCGCAGATCCGCTGGGCTGATCGCATTCTGGTGCTCAAAAACGGCGAATTGATCGCCCAGGGCACCCACGACGAGCTGATCGAACAGAGCGCGGCATATCGCCGCATCTTCGTGCGCCTCGAAGAACCGGAACAAGGAGCATCGACATGGGCTTCGTGATGGATGGGCTCGACGCCGAGGCCTATGATCGCAGTTACGGCGATCGCGAATTGATTCGGCGCATTCTGGCCTACTTCCGGCCACATCTGCCGCGCATGCTGGTGGTCTCGGCGATGGTCGTGGCAACCTCGGTGGCCGCCACCGTGGTGCCACTGGCGATCTCGCGGGCCGTCGATGAGTTGGCCGGCCGCCCCGACCTGCAGCTGGTACTGAGCCTCGCCGCGCTGGTGACCGTACTCGGCGCACTCGGCTGGGTATTCAACTTCGTCCGCCAGACATTCTCGGCACGCGCGGTGGGCGATGTCGTGCTGGCGTTGCGTCGCGA
>CAIQIY010000112.1 GCA_903871975.1 uncultured Chloroflexota bacterium
ATCAGGCCGGGAATGGTTCGAAACTGATGGCGTACCTCATCGACCATCGCGCCTGCCGCGCGGCCGACGGCTTCCATCGTGAGTGCGGCGAACAGAAACGGCAGCATCCCGCCGGTGAACAGCCCGGCGATCAGGAATGGGTCGGTCAGGCTGATCGGTGGCAGCCGCGTGGCACTGGCGAACGCCGCAAACAACCCGAGCGCCGTGAGCGCTGCCGAGCCAATGGCGAAGCCCTTGCCGATCGCCGCCGTCGTGTTGCCCACCGAGTCGAGGGTGTCGGTCACGTCGCGCACGTGCGGCTCGAGGTGTGCCATCTCGGCGATGCCACCGGCGTTGTCGGCGATCGGGCCATACGCGTCGACGGCCACCGTCGTACCGGTGATGCTCAGCATGCCGACCGCCGCCAGGGCGATGCAGAACAGCCCCTCGCCCTGGGCCTGTTCGCCGATGATGAATGCCACCAGCGTTGCGACCGCGATGACGATGATCGGTGCCGCCGTCGACTTCATGCCGACCGCCAGCCCGGCGATGATGTTGGTCGCCGCGCCGGTCTGCGATTGTGCCGCGATGAACTTCACGGGAGCGAAGTTGCTGCCGGTGTAGTACTCGGTGAGCAGCCCGATCACGATGCCGGCCACCAGCCCGGCGGCCGTCGCTGCCAGGTAGACCCACGACTGATACAGGCCAAGCGAGATCACCGCGACCAGTGCGATCGTCACGGCACCGGCGGCGAAGGTGCCGTACCGCAGTGCGGCCGCAGGATCGTTGCCGCCCAGGCCGCGCACCACCAGGACGCCGGCGAGCGAGGCGGCGATGCCGGCGGCGGCGATCAGCAAGGGGAGCGTCACCAGTCCGGCCGGTGCATTCGGCAGCAACACCGCCAGTGCCATGGTCGCGATGATCGAGCCGACGTAGCTCTCGTAGAGATCGGCCCCCATCCCGGCTACATCGCCGACATTGTCGCCGACATTGTCGGCGATCACCGCCGGGTTGCGGGGATCATCCTCGGGGATGCCTGCCTCGACTTTGCCGACCAGATCGGCGCCGACATCGGCAGCCTTGGTGTAGATGCCGCCACCGACCCGGGCGAACAGCGCGATCGAGGATGCGCCCAGCGCAAAGCCGTTGATGATGCCCTGCTCGACGCCCGCGCGGCCGAAGATGATCGTCAGCACGCCGACGCCCGCCAGCCCGAGCCCGACGACCGTCAGCCCCATCACCGCACCACCCGAGAACGCGATGCGCAACGCCGCCGGCATCCCGCCGCGCGCCGCCTGGGCCGTCCGCATGTTGGCGCGCGTCGCAACGTGCATGCCGGCATAGCCAGCCGCGACCGACGTCGCCGCCCCGGCAAGAAATGCCACCGCCGTCCAGGGATTCATCGCGCTGGTCGCGAAGCCGACGACGGCGATCAGCGCCGCGATGAGCGCGACGAAGACCACCAGTACACGATACTCGGCGCGCAGAAACGCCATCGCGCCCTGCTGGATCGCCGCTCCGATCTGCTGCATCCGGGCCGTGCCGGGATCCGCGCGAACGACCGACATCGCCAATGCCAGCGCAGCCCCCGCTGCCGCCAATCCGGCGAGCGGCGCTGCCCACAGTGTCACATCCATCATGCTCCTCAGCTCTCGTCTTCGTTGACGAACCTGGCCTTCCACCGCGCCGGGCTGCTCTGTTGTTCCGGTGGTCCGTACCAGTGATTGTAGCACAGGATGCGCGGGCGCCGATCCTGCACCAGCGGGTCGGGCCGGATCGCGGCCACGACGCCACAGCGCGCGGTCGCCCGTCGGCGGCGTGCCCCGGCCAGCGCGCCACGGTTGCGGCGCGGCGCGCAGCAGCAGCGCAATCACCGCACATTCACGTGGCCGTGCCGGCAAACGCAGCCAGCAGCGCACTCCAGAGCGAATCGTCCACGCCGGGTTCGAACGGCAGATACAGGCTCAGGCGATCGACGAGGCCGGTGTAGCGCTCCACCAGTGCCGCACCGAGCTCGTCGGGGGCCGCCTCGACGGCAAACGTCGCGAGCATCGCGTCGTCAATCAACGCCGGCATCTCGCCCCAGCGGCGTGCCGACGCCAGCGCCGACAGCTGTTCGGCCACCTCGGCCCAACCATGATGCTCCAACACCACACGATACGACGGCGTCGAGGCATAGAAGGCGAGTTGTTGGCGCACCATGGCGCGCATACCGGCGCGGCGTGCGGCGTCGCCGGTGATGACGAACGCGCTTGCGGCGACGGTGATGGCAGCCGGATCGCGTCCGGCGCGCGCTGCCCCCTGCGCAATCGCCGGGCGCGTCAGGTCGCGCAGGGTGGCCGGGCTATGCAGCGGATGGACATGAAAGCCATCGGCACATTCGCCGGCGAGCTGTGCCAGGCCAGCATTGACACCAGCGATGAAGATCGGAATCGACGGGTGGCGGGCCGGGCCGGGCGAGAAGAAGGGCGTCATCAGGGTGTGCTGATAATACTCGCCCTGATACGCCAGGCGCGATCCCGTCTGCCACGCATGCCAGATCGCTCGCAGCGCGCCGATGTAGTCGCGCAGCCGTGGCACCGGTGGCTGCCATGGAACGCCAAAGCGGCGCTCGATGTGTGGCCGCACCTGTGTGCCGAGCCCCAGGACGAAGCGACCGCCCGAGGCTGCCTGGAGATCCCACGCAGTATGCGCCAGCACCAGCGGGCTACGGGGAAACGCGATGGCCACTGCCGTCCCCAGCGTGATGCGCGACGTCGCATCGACCGCCAGTGCCAACGGCAGGAACGGATCATGGTTGATCTCGGGGCTCCACAGCCCGGCAAAGCCGCGCTGCTCGGCAGCAGCGGCGATCTCGCGAGTGCGACCGGCGCGGCGTGGGTCGGCCATCAGGCTCGCGTCGAGCTTCACAACACCCCCTTGGTGCTCGGCACCTGCCCCTGCAACCGCGGCTCGATGCGCGTCGCTTGGTCGAGCGCACGAGCGAAGGCCTTGAACAGCGCCTCGATTTTGTGATGATCATTGCGGCCGTACAGCACGCGTGCGTGCAGGTTCATCCGGGCGTGCGTCGCGATGCTTTCGAACAGATGTTCGACCAGGTCCGTCGCCAGCTGGCCGACGCGCGGCGTCGCGAAACCGGCTTCGAAGACCGTATACGCCCGACCGCTCAGATCGAGCGCCACGAACGCCAGTGCCTCGTCCATCGGCACATAGGCATGCGCCGTGCGCGTCAGGCCGCGGCGCTCGCCCAGCGCCCGATCGATCGCCATGCCCAGGCAGATCGCCACATCCTCGGCGGTGTGATGATCATCGACCACCAGATCGCCCGTGGCGCGCAGCATCAGATCGAACTGACCATGACGGGCGAACAACGCCAGCATGTGATCGAGGAATCCGATCCCGCTGGCCGCATCACAGTGGCCCGAACCATCGATCGTCAGCATCAGGGTGATGTCGGTCTCGCCGGTGCGACGTGCGACCTGGGCCCGACGCACCACGGCCCCATGTTCTTCAGTCATGAACCCTCTCGATATAATGCGCTGGCCGCCCGATGCGCGGCACCCGGCCTACGGTGCCAGGGCGAGCACCTGTGATACCGCCACGGTATACGGATCCGTCCGGTCATCAAACCGAATCCAGTCATCGGCAACGACCGTGACATCGGGAACGACGCCGACGCCCTCGAGGTCACGGCCATCGCGCAGCTCAAAGCGTTCCTGCGCCAACCACAGCCGCGAACCATCGAACAGCGTGTAGGCATAGATCGTCTCGGTGTTGCCCGACGACGGCACGCCGACCACCGTCGCGCTGGCTTCATCCTGGAGCACGGCCGCGAGCACCTCGGCGTACGACGCCGTGGCCGAGTCGACCAGCACGACCAGTGGGAGGCCGCGCAGATCGGGGCCACCGTCGCCGGTGATCATCAGGAGCCGCTGGCCATCGCGCCCGTAGAATGTGCCGACCTGCCCGCGCACGAATGATCCGAGCAGATCCACCAGGCCCACCGACCAGCCGCCACGATTGCCGCGGAGATCGAGGACGACCGCCCTGGGGGTGCGCTCGCGGAACAGCTCGCCCAACAGCGCCCGCAGCTGTGCGCCCAGGTCGGTCACCCAGAGCGTCGGTAGCGTCAACCACACGACGTCGCCGGC
>CAIQIY010000113.1 GCA_903871975.1 uncultured Chloroflexota bacterium
GCAGCCGCCGCTCGGCCAGGCTGCATGCGCCACCGACCGCCGAGTTGGTCGGATCGGTCAGCACGTGTGTGTGTTCATCGAGATGCCCCGCGGTGATGTGCACGATCCCTCGCTGACGTGCGCCCGCCCGGCTGCGGCGCCGTGTATCGTCACGCGATCACATGGCTCGTGCTCGCCTTGCATGGCACGAACCAGACGCCGGTTTTGCGATCGCCGCCGCAGCCGCAATTATACCACGACGCGCGACGCTTGGCCCGTGCGGTCGGTTGCAGGTCAGGGCTGATGGAGTCGTTGCAACGCTGCGCGGCGCACTGCCGATCCCGGCCGCTGTTGCAGGAATGGCCGTGTGGTGCTTCGCCAACCCACACACACCATCACCCCGGTTCACCCCGCTGCAACGCGTCGCCTGCGACCTTGCTGCCGCAACTGGTGGCCAGGTGCGTGCGGCACGCCGGTGGTCTGCTGCAGCGCGAGAGCGTTGGCACCGCGCCGCAACGGCACGATGTCTGCGACCGGGCCCATGCCCGCGCCAGTACACGCTGCACTCGGCCGGATCGCCCGCCACGGCACCCCTTGCCCTGCCCAATAGCCTGGTCGACACGGGATCCATGGTAGACTGCGCCGGGAGGACCGTGGCAGGGCGACCACTGGAGGGGTGCATACGTGGCATTGCGACTCGGGCGATTGTCTGACGTGCCGCTCGCGGCCATCATCGCATTGCACAGCGACCAGCGCGTGCGTCGGCATCTGCCGCTCAGCACCGGCGACACCGACGAAGCACGCTGGCGCGATTGGGTGATCGCCAAAGAACAGGAATGGCACCGTCATGGTCGTGGGCCGTGGGCGTTCTTCGAGGGCGAGGCATTCATCGGCTGGGGTGGGCTACAAGACGAGGGCGGTGACGCCGATGTGGCGCTGGTGCTCACCCCGGACGCATGGGGGCGCGGTGCCGAGCTCCTGCGCATGATCCTCGCACGCGCACGTGACGAGTTTCAATTGTCATCGGTGACGCTGCATCTGCCGCCGAGTCGTGCCCGCAACGGCGCGCTCGCGCGCTATGGCTTCGTCGCCGAAACCGATGTATGGCTCGCAGGCGTGTGCTTCACACGCTTTCGCTGTCGCCTGGTGCCATGATGACCCCAGAGGAGCGCACCATCGGCACGAGCGAGCCTGCGACGTCTGCGGTGCCGATCTCGGTCGTCATCCCCAATCTGCATTCACCGATCATCGACCAAGTCGTCGTGGCGATCGAACGCCAGACGGTGCGCGCACAGATCGCCGAGATCATCGTCGTCGGCCTTGATCGGCCTGGTCGCGTGCCGCCACACGTCACGTGGCTCGATACTGGTGTACCAATCGCCCCCGGGGCGGCGCGCAACCGTGGCATCGCCCACAGCAGCACCCCGCTGGTCGCACTGGTCGACGCCGACTGCCTGCTCGCGCCCGACTGCCTCGAGCGCCTGCTCGCTGCCCTGAGCGCACCCCGCGCAGTCGTCGGCGCCGCGCTGCAACCCGAACACACGGCGTACTGGCTGCTGGCCGACAACCTGATGGCCTTTGATGGCTCGCTGACCTGCGACGAGTCACGGGCGACCGCCGCACTGCCATCATTCGTCATGTTGCTGGAGC
>CAIQIY010000114.1 GCA_903871975.1 uncultured Chloroflexota bacterium
CGCGTGCGGATCGACGTGACTGTACAGATCACCGGCGGCGTGGCTGCATCGGTGGCATCGCCGCCAGAAGGGCCAGCGGTTGCGACACCGCGCGTGTCAGCACGCCACGCACCGCGCTGGCCAGCCATGCGTGACCGGTGGTCGGCAACCTTCGCGCCGCTGCGCACGGCCGCCGCAACGCTGCCGCTCGCTTGGCGCCTCGGCCTGACCACGGCTGCATGCAGCATGGCGCTCGCTGGCCACCTGATCATGCGCACTGCGGGCGACACCAGCACCATCGGCCTGGCGCTCGCCGTGATTGGCGCGCTTGGTGCGGCGCTGGCCTGCGCCGACCTGCCGCTGTGGCGGCGGGAGCGCGTCGGCCCGGCGCTCGTGCCGGTCTGGTCGACCGTGCGCATCGGCCTGCTCGTGCTGGCAATCGCCGGCATGCTCGGCCTGCTCGCGATCGGGCGCGGCACGCCGGGGATCGATGTCGGGCCATGGGTGCTGGCCATCTGGGGGGCGATCATCGCCGCCTACGTGGCCGCCACGACGCCGTGGCGCTGGCCGCGCTGGCGCTGGTCGCGCCGGTCGCTCGGGATCATCGTGGGGGTCGGGCTGCTGGCGGCAGCGGCGCGCGGCTGGCAAGCCGGCGCCATCCCGGCCACCCTGGCCGGCGACGAGGTGTGGTTCGGCAACGAGGCGCGATCGGTGCTCAATGGCGGCATCACGGATCCGTTCAGCACCGGTTGGTTGAGCGTGCCGACGATGACGTTCTTCTTCAACGCGCCGACCATCGCCTGGCTGAGCGATCCGATGCTGGGCCTGCGCCTGCCGTGGATCCTGCTCGGCATCGGCAACGTCGTCATCGCGGCGCGGCTGGCGACACGCCTGCAGGGGCCGGCAGTCGGCATCATCACGGGCTGCGGCCTGGCGCTCTATCATTACCATATCCACTACTCGCGGATTGGCATCAACAACATCGCCGATCCGTTCTTCATGACGCTGGCACTGTTCCTGTTGCTGCGCGCCTACGACCGGCGCAGCAGTGCCGACTGGGTGCTGTGCGGTGTCGCAATCGGCGTCGCCCAGTACTTCTACTTCGGGGCACGGCTGATCGCCGTCGTCGTGGTGCTGAGCATCGTGATGATGGCCCGAGCCGACTGGCGGCGGTTCTGGCGGACACACGGCGCCGGCGTGCGACGGCTGATCGGTGCAGCGCTGATCACGGCTGCGCCGATGATCCAGTACGCCTGGCGGTCGCCCGATGAGTACAATGCCAGGATCAATCAGACCGGCATCATTCAGAGTGGGTGGCTCGCCAACGAGCTGGCGCTGGGCGGCAATCTGGCCGACATCCTGGCAGGGCAGTTCTGGCGCGCGATGCTGGCGTTCAATGTCTATACCGATCGCACGGTGTGGTATGGGCTACGCGAGCCACTGCTGGACCCACTCGCCGGCACGTTCCTGTTGATCGGCATCGCCATCGGCATCGTGCGCTTCGCCAACCCGCGCCTGTTCCCGATGCTCGCCTGGTGGGGTGGCGCGCTGCTGCTCGGTGGCTTCCTGACGGAGAGCCCGCCATCGAGCCAGCGCCTGATCACGGCGGCGGTCCCGACGATCTTCTTTGCTGCGCTCGCGCTCGTGATGCTCGTGCGTCAGTTGCGGCGCTGGCATACGCCATGGCTGCGCAACACGCGATGGGTGCTGCCGGTGCTGATCGCCGCGGTCGTCGCGTTTGGCGCCACCAGCCTCAAGACGTACTTCGTCGACTACACGCCGCAGCGCATCTATGGTGGGCATCACGGCGTCATCGCGACCGAACTCGGCCGCATCGCGCGGCGCGAGTTCGGTGCTGATTGGCGCATCTACTTCATGGGTTGGCCCGAGATGTCGCTGGCATTCGGATCGACGCAATACCTTGCCCCCGATACGCCAGGGATCGATCTGCCGCCCTACGAGGGCGATGCGGCATCGTTGCTGGTGGCCACGCCCGATCTTCACGCGGCATTTGTGGCGCTGCCGTTGCGAGCAAACGAGCTCGAGCTGATCCGGGCAGCGTATCCTGGCGGCACGCTGCGCGCGGTCGATGCACCCGTCGGCGACGAGCCACTCTTCTGGCTGTACCTGGTGCCACGCGAACGGCTCGCCACACCACCGTGATGCCTGCCGTACCACAGGCAGCCACGCGGCGTCACACCACGACGCACTCGAGGCCGAGCAGGCGCGCCACGCGCTCGATGGCGCCGCGCTGGTGGCCGACGCCCAGCGCGACATGGTGGGTCGGCCCGTGGGCGCACCACGCATCCATGAATGCCGCCGGCGGCTGTGCGAAGCGCACCCGCGAGTTGGTATTGCCGATCTGCATCGTCGGCCCGGCGATCACCTCGCCCTCGGCCAGCAGCAACCGCAGGCGCCCGGCCTCGGTCTGCGTCATTCCCAGAATGGTCACTGGCCCATGGCGCACGGTGAATTCGACCGACAAGCCGCCGCCGCGTTTGCCATGGAACACCCCGAGGCCGCGCAGCGTGGGGCGCTGATCCGAGATGGCGACATGGCCCGGGCCGTCGTGCCCCATCAACAGAAAGCCATCGACGAAGTCCATCGCGTAGAACTCGGTGAACGAACCGCCAGCGCCGAGGCGATCGAGCATCAGCATCGCCAGGCAGGTCTTCAGGTCACCTTCACCGCTGCACGGCACGCCGGATGCGGTGAGCAGCGAGTTGCCGACGATCATGCTGGCGCCGAGCTGCTCGAAGGCATTGCCGTCGAGACCGCGGTAGTAGTAGGCCAGGCCATCGAGCTGGAAATCGTGCACCAGCTGGTGCAGGCCGCAGGCCACGCGTGCCGCCTCGGCGAGCGCGTCCGGCGACACCTCGCGCGCGATGCGGTCGGCGCCGGGCGCGGCGACGGCGAAGGTGGTGCCGATGACGTCGAGCTGCGCGGCCACGGCAGCATCGGCGACGCGCGCCACGCGACTGGCCAGGTCTTCCATCTCGAGCACCTCGACGTGGGCGCCGAGCTGAGCATGCACGGCGGTGAAGTCGCTGTACAGATCCAGCATGCCCGGGTAG
>CAIQIY010000115.1 GCA_903871975.1 uncultured Chloroflexota bacterium
ATCAGCCGGACGATGCAGCCGGTCGGCCCTTCCCTGGCGTTCGCGTGTCGTGACGAACCATGGCCCGCCGAACGCACCGCCGACGGGGCGCATCAGGCTGCGCAGCCCGTCGAGCAGCTGCTGCTCACGCGCGATCGCAGCGACTACTGCTGGTACAGCACGCTGCTCACGATTGCCGACGCGGAAGCCGGCGCCGGGACGCTGGTGCTCGGCGGTGCTGCCGACCTGGTGTATTGCTTCATCGACGGCGTGTGCGTCGCGAGCGGCCCGGCGTTGCTGCTCGAAAACCGCATGCGCACCGACGGCGATCTGGTGGCGTTTGCCGGCGAAGTGCGCAAGCGCTACGACGCGATGTTCACCTACGAGGGCGACGACACCTTCGTGCTGCGCTTCCCGCTCACGCTGCCCGCCGGCACGCATCGCCTCGACATCCTGTGTTGCGCCGTCGGCATGGTCAAGGGCGACTGGCAGATCGGCTTCCAGAACATGGCCGGCGAGTCCAAGGGGTTGTGGCGGCCCGTGTCGTGGAACGAGCGCCAGCTCGCCGGCCCCTGGACGATGCGGCCCGGCCTCGACGGCGAGCGCGCCGCGGTCGTCGGCGGCAGCGATGCCGCTGGCTGGGGCGCCGCCGGCGTGGCACGGCCGTTGCGCTGGTGGCGCGCGCAATTCGCCCGCCCCGACGGCGATGCACCGTTGGCGCTGGACCTCGCCGGCATGGGCAAGGGCCTGGCGTGGCTCAACGGGCAGCTGATCGGCCGCTACTGGCTGATCGCCGCCACCGGCACCAGCGATGCCTGGCTGGCGACGGCGATCATCGACCGCGGCGCAGGCGAGCCGACACAGCGCTACTACCACTTGCCGGCTGAATGGCTCGCCGACGAGAATACGCTGGTGCTGTTCGAGGAGACCGACGCCGCGCCGGAGACGGTGCGCGTGTGCGCCTGGCGCTGACGCGCCACACCCCGTGCGTGCTGGCCGCCGGCCCGCCGTCGCCCTCCCGGGTGTGCGGGCCGCCGGCCCGCCGCCGCTCCCCGAGCCATCCCTCGCCCCACTGACGCTCCCCGAGCGGACCAGTGGTCCGCGGGCCCAGGCCATGGGCCCGCCCCCCGTACCCGCCACCTCGGCGGCGCGGCACTCCGGCCCACATCCCGCAACCACCCAACCCCGACGTGCCGGCCATGGGCAACGGTGCCGACAAACTGATGCCTATCGGCACTTTCGGTGATGATCGTGCTGGTGATGAGTCGATCAGGCGTCGCGATGCTATACTGCGGCATGTGCATCGCTGGCGTCGCCGGCGAACGATGCATGCCGGTCATGCCGCGCAGCGCGGCAGTCGATCGATGACGCGCGCAATCACAAGGAAGCGGGGGAGCGATGAATCGTACGTTGCTGGTGATCACCGGAATACTCAGCGTGCTGCTCGTGTTCGCAGTGGGTGTGATCGTGACGTTGGTGTGGCTGCGGCCGGGCAGCGGCGGTGAAGCGGCAGGTGGCGCGCAGCTGGGGGTGTGGTATGACGCGGAGGGGACGGAATGGGAGCTCTTGCCGGATGGCGAGCTGATCATCACGCAGGCTGGCGGGCAGGTGCGGGTGGCGCGGTACAGCGTGAGCGCAGATCGGATTCTGCTGCGGCTGGACACCAACGCGAGCGCGGAGCTGCTGACGGGGGTGGCGGAGGTGGTGTTCGACTGCGACTGGCGCGAGCGGGCGGTGCTGCGGTGCAGCGCGACGGCGGGCGGGCGGGTGGTCCCGCTGGTGCTGGCGCGCGACGCGGCGCGGGCGCGGCAGGAGTTCGGGACGGTCGGCGGTGGCGGCCCCGGTGGTGGTGGCGCCCCGAGCGACCGAACGGGAGCCGAATACGTCGCGGTGCCGGCGGGCAACGGCGTGGCGGCGTTCCGCATCGGGCGCACCGAGGTGACCAACGCGCAGTACGCGCAGTGCGTCGCGGCGGGGGCGTGCACGGTGCCGGGCACGTCCGGTGGTTGTAACTACACCAACTCGGCGTACGCCGAACACCCGGTGGTGTGTGTGACACGCGAGCAGGCGCGGGCGTATGCGGCGTGGGCGGGCGGCGCGTTGCCGACCGAGGCGCAGTGGCTGCGGGCGTGCCAGGGCGACGACGGGCGGACGTACCCGTGGGGCAATCAGCCGCCCGACGCGACGCTGGCGAACTTTTATTATGAAGGTCGCCAGGACTACGACACGACGCCGGTGGGCTCGTACCCGGCGGGCGCGAGCCCGTACGGCGCGCTGGACATGGCGGGCAATGTGTGGGAGTGGGTCGAGCCGGATGACGGCGACGACGGGCGGTATATCTATATCATGCGCGGGGGCGCGTTCAACTTCCCTGCGGTCAGGGTGGGGTGTGGTGCGCGGGTCGAGTATGGCTACGACGTCAACAACTACGTCGTGGGTTTTCGGGTTGTGTCCCCCGGGCCCTGACTCTCTGGCCTCTGGCGGGCGTCGCCGCAGGCGCGCCCGCACTCTGGCCTCTGGGACGGGCCGTGGGGTGCGGCGGGCGAGGGGTGATGCGAGGCTGCTGCGGCGCGCCCCCCGCGGCGTGCGGCTTCGTGGCGCCACCTCGGGGGCGCGAAACTCCGGCCGCTCGGCGCCGCCCGCGGCTACGCCCCGCGCTGTGCTGCCGGCCAGGCGGCGATCGCCGCGCGCAACTCCGGCTCGACGACGTGGCGGGTACGCCACAACACCCGCTGGATCACCTGGGCATCGTAGGCCTGCTGGGCATTGCGCAGCGGATCCCCCGGGTCGTACAGGCCGCGGCCGTGGCGGTCGAAGCTGTTGGCGACATGCAGCGTGATGCCGGCCAATGCGGCGCCACCGAGCACGATGCCGCCCTGCCACAGCAGCCGGGCCAGGCCCGGCGAGCAATGCAGCCGCGTCAGCTGCTCGGCGCCCAATACGGCCGCCAGCCGCGCCCGGGCGCGCACCGGGTCGCGGATGGTCGCGCGGCGCCACGACCATTGGTAGCCGACTGGTGGCGGCAGCGTGGCGCGGCGATCCGGCGCCGCACGGCGGGGGGCGCGGAAGGCGATCAGCGCCGCATGCCGCGCGACGTCGTGGGTCAGTGCCGGCGAATAGGCGGCGGTGTCGATCGTCGCGGTGAGCAGGACGTTCTCGGGCAATGCGATGGCGCCGGCTGCGCCCGCGCCGGGGATGGACAGCTGCATGCGCCCGGCAGCGTCGACTGCCAGCAGCATGCTGAAGAACGAGGTGAACTCCTCGGGGCGCAGTGCGTCGAAGGCGACCAGGTATAGCCGGCTGCGGCAGCGCGGTTCGGCAGCCTCGCGCAGCGTATCGACGAATTGCAGCGAGGTGAACCGCCCGACGACCTCGCGGTAGAATTGGTCGTGCCCGGTCGCGCCGAGCCAGGCGCCGCCGCTGGCGATGCGTACGAGTTGCGCGCTGTCGGCGCCGAGCAGGCCTTCGGCGAAGAGCGCCACGAAGTCGCGCTTGCCCGTGCCTTGCGGCCCGGCCAGCAGTACGAACGGAT
>CAIQIY010000116.1 GCA_903871975.1 uncultured Chloroflexota bacterium
CGGCTGTGTGCCGCCATCGCGCGCCATCGCGCCGCGCCGCGCGTCGTGACACTCGACGGCGGTCAGGCTGCGCCGCGCTATCTCATCGCCATCGAATGAGCGTCCCACACCGAGCAGTAAGGATGAGCCCTGTGTCACGCATCAAGATCGTCACTGACAGCACCTGTGACATCCCGCTGGGCGTCGCGCACGAACTCGGCATCGAGATCGTACCGATGACGTTGTATGATGACGAGCATACGTTTCGCGCCGGCATCGATCTCACCAACGAACAGTTCTACACACTGCTCACCGAGGACCACGCCGAGCTCCAGGCACAATCACCGACCGCACTGCAGTTTCGCCAGGTCTACCGGCGGCTCGCCGGCGAGTACGACCACATCTACTCGATTCATCTGTCGAGCCGGCTGGGCAATGTCTATCAGGAAGCGGTGCAGGCGCGCGCACAGATGCCCGCCTCGGCGACACGCATCGAGATCATCGACAGCAAGCTGGCCTCGATGGCGCTCGGCCTGGTGGTCGAGCATGCGGCCCGCGCCGTGCGCGACGGCGCGACCGCGGCACAGCTCACGCCGCTGATCGGCCGCTTGATGCAGCATTGCCACATCGTCTTCTTTGTCGATACGGTGGAGTATCTTGAGCGCAGTGGTCGCCTGGGCCTGGCGACGGCCGTGCTCGGCTCGATGGCCCGCATCAAGCCGCTGATGTTGCTCGACGATGGCGAGATCGTGCCATACGAGCGTACACGTACGCGCGCCAAGGCGATCGAGGGGCTGTTCACCTTCATCGAGGACTTTCCGAGCGTCCAGGAAGTGGTAGCACTGTTCTCGACGACCCCCGAGGATGTCGACAAGCTGCTCGACAAGGTCGAACCGATCTTCCCGCGCGAACAGGTGCGGCTGGCACAGTTCGGCCCGAGCATCGGTGCCTACCTCGGGCCGGGTGCGATGGGGGTGGCGGTGTTCGAAGGCCTGGGCGACTGACGTCAGCCTGCGGCGGGAGGGGCCGATGCTGCGAGTGGTGGTCGACAGTACTGCCGATGTCCCACCGGTGTTGCGCGCGAGCGGCGCGCTGACGGTGGTGCCTGTGTTGTTGCATCGTGGTGACGAGACGCTGCGCGATGATGTCGACATCAGCCGCGATGCCTTTTACGCCTGGCTGACGCAGGCTGATGCGCTGCCGCGCACGGCGGCGCCGACGGTGGGCATGTTCGCCGATGCCCTGCGCGTCGCCGCGGCCGATGGCGCGTCGGTGCTGGTGATCACGGTATCGCAGGCGCTGAGCGCGACCTACGGAGCTGCCTGCCAGGCGGCCGCGCTGCTGCCTGCGGCACACATCGCCGTGCTCGACAGCCGCTCGATCGCGCTGCCGATCACCTACCTGGCGCTCGAGGCGCTGCGGCTCGCTGACGCCGGCGAAACGCTGCCCGACATCGTCGCACAGCTCGAGCAACGACGTAGCCAGACGATGGCGCTGGTAGCACTGGATACGCTGCACTACCTCGAACGCGGCGGACGGATCGGTCGGGTCGCCGCGCTGCTCGGCGGGCTGCTCGACATCAAGCCGGTGCTGGCAGTGGCCGATGGCACGCTGCGCGCCGTCGACCGGCCACGCACGCGGCGCCGCGCGCTCGAGCGCCTGGTCGAGCTGGCAGCGGCGCAAGCGCCGTTCAGCCGGCTGGACGTGATGTACACCACCGAACCCGACGTGGCCGACCGGCTGGCTGATGCGTGTGCCGCCGCCGGGCTGTTGCCGCGTGCCCGGATCGGGCTGGTGCAGATCGGCGCGGTGCTCGGCGCGCACGCCGGGCCCGGCGCACTCGCGATCACCGCACTGCGGAGCCCGACGTGACAGCATCAGCCGGCGGGAACCCCGCACGCGACCAGATCGTGCGCCTCGGGCACGCGCTCGTGGCCGAACAACGTCACGACTACGATGATGCTGCCCATGCCGGTGGCCTCGCCGGCGTGCTGGGCTCGTGGCGCGGCACCGCCGATGCTGCCCTGCGTCACGAGGCGGTCCGCGTCACATTGGTGGCGCTGGCAGACTACGCCACCCTGCCGCGCGACCAGCGTCGTGAGCGGCTGGACGCGGCGATCGTGCGACTGCGTGCGCTGGTGCGCAGCCTGCCGGAGACACCGGCTGCGCCGCCCCGCCCGGCACGCCGTGCCATCAGCACCACTCCGCCGCCAACCGCACCGTTCACCCTCGATACCCCTCTCGAGTCGGTCGAGAACGTCGGCCGCCAGAATGCCCTGGCGTTCCGCCGCCTGGGGGTGCATACGGTACACGATCTGCTGTATCACCTGCCCCATCGCTACGACGACTTCAGCAGCCAGCTGCCGATCGCACGGCTGGCACCCGGATCCGTCGCGACAGTCGTGGCCGAGGTGCGCGAGCTGCGCAGCTTCACGATGCGCGCCGGTGGTGGCGGGCTCGAGGTATTGCTCGCCGACGACAGCGGCGTCCTGAAGGCGGTCTTCTTCCGCCAACCGTGGCTCGCACGTCAGCTGCGCCCCGGCATGCGGCTGGTGGTCAGCGGCAAGGTCGAGCTGGCCTTCGGCGCGCGCCAGATGACCGGCCCCGACTGGCAGCCGGCCGACGATGAGTTGCTGCACGCCGGACGCATCGTCCCGGTACATCCGCTGACGCGTGGGCTGGTCGAGCGCAGTGCCCGCAGCGTGATCAAGCAGGTCGTCGAGCGGGCGACGCCGGAGATCTCCGATCATCTGCCCGAGGCAACACGTCAGCGCGCCGGTCTGGTGTCATTGGGCGAGGCGTTGCGACACATCCACTTTCCAGCCGACCAGGCGGCACTCGAGCGGGCGCGGCGGCGACTGGGCTTCGATGAGTTCTTCCTGATCCAGCTGGGCGTGTTGCGCCGCAAGGCCGAGTGGCAACAGGCGAGTGGCTATGCCATCGCCGCTGCCCCCGAGGTGCATCGCGCATTCCTCGCGCGCCTGCCGTTCGCGCCGACGCGCGCCCAGGCGCGCACCATCGAGGAGATCGGCGCCGACATGGCGCGGCCGGTGCCGATGGCGCGCCTGTTGCAGGGCGATGTGGGCAGCGGCAAGACGGCGGTGGCTGCGGCGGCGGCGTTGCAGGCGATCGCCGGCGGGTTTCAGGTTGCACTGATGGCACCGACCGAGATCCTCGCCGAGCAGCACTATCGTGGCCTCAAGGGTCTGCTGAGTGGCGTGCCGGTGCGCCAGCCACCACCCGACACCGGCGTCGCGTCGGCCGGGCGGCTGGCCGAGATCCGTGCGTTGCTCGGCCTGGCATTCGAGGGCGACCTCGGCGACGCTGGCGTGCGTGTCGCGCTGCTCACCGGCGGCCTCGGCGCGCGCGCGCGGCGCCGCGTACTGGCAGCATTGGCCCAGGGCGACATCGATCTGCTCATCGGGACGCATGCGCTGATCAGCGAATCGGTGGTGTATCGCCAGTTGGGCCTGGTGATCGTCGATGAACAGCATCGCTTCGGCGTCGAACAGCGCCAGCGCCTGAAGGACAAGGGGTTCAATCCGCATCTGCTGGTGATGACGGCGACCCCGATTCCGCGCACGCTGACGCTGACGCTGCACGGCGATCTCGATACGTCGATCCTCGATGAGTTACCGCCCGGCCGTCAGGAGATTCGCACGCGCTGGATCCGCAGCGCCGACCGTGAACGCGCGTATCGCCATATCCGCCGCGAGGTCGCCGCCGGGCGTCAGGCGTTCGTCATCTGCCCGCTGGTCGAGGAGAGCGACAAGCTCGACCTCCCGAGTGCCGAAGAAATGCACCAGCGCCTGTCGCACGAGGTGTTCCCCGAGCTGCGCATCGCGCTGATCCATGGCAAGATGGCGCCACGCGACAAGGACGCGGTGATGGTCGCGTTTCGCAATCATGCGTTCGATATCCTGGTCGCGACGGCAGTGATCGAGGTGGGCATCGATATCCCGAATGCGTCGACGATCCTGATCGAAAGCGCAGATCGCTTCGGCCTGGCCCAGTTGCACCAGTTCCGTGGTCGTGTCGGCCGGGGGCAGTACGCCAGCTTCTGCATCCTGGTGAGTGATCGCGACAACGAGATGACCACGCGCCGGCTCCAGGCGATGGAACAGACGCGCGATGGATTTCGCCTGGCCGAGATCGATCTCGACCTGCGTGGCCCGGGCGAGTTCTTCGGCACGCGCCAGTCGGGGACACCTGACCTGAAGGTGGCGCAGCTGGCGGATACGCGCCTGCTGCTGGCCGCGCAACAGGAGGCGCGCCGTATCATCGAGGCCGATCCAACGCTGGCGCAGCCGGAGCATGCCGCACTGCTGGCGCGCACGCAGGCGTTCTGGTCCGAGGGGGTGCAGTCGGGCTGAATGACTGCGCCGCCGGCGCGAATGCAGTCGTTGTGCGTGTTGGTGGTGCCGCGCGCCATGGCGAGGTGTCAATGCATCCGGATACCACGGCGGTACGCGCGTACTACCAACAGAATACGCGACTGTTCCGCATCATCGGCCGCGCGGCGACGGCGCTGGCGACCCATCGGGCAGTCTGGAGCGATGGCGCCCGCACCCATGCGCAGGCGCTTCAGACGGTGAACCGACGACTGGCGGTGCGCTGCGCGGTGCTGGCACATGCCACCGGCCAGGCGCCACATGTGCTCGACCTAGGGTGCGGTGTGGGTGGCAGCCTGATCACCATCGCACACCACAGCCCGGCGGTGCTGGTTGGCGTGACGATCAGCCACGCCCAGGCACGCATCGCCGCCGCCGCGCTGCGTCGGTACCGGCTGGCCACGCGCTGCCACGTGCTCGAAGCCGACTACCACACACTCCCGCTCGCCGGGCCATTCGACCTGATCGCCGCCATCGAGTCGCTGGTGCATGCTGCCGAGCCGGATCGCGTGTGGCGCGAGATCGCACGGCTGCTGCGGCCCGGTGGCCAGGTTGTGCTGATCGACGATATGCTCGCCGCCGGGACCCCGGGCCATCCGCTGGTGGCTACCGTGATGCGTGGTTGGTGTGCGCCGGCGCTCAGCACGCCGCACGCGATCATCGCACTGGCGGAGCGCCATGGGCTGCGCTGCCGCAGCGACGACGACCTGACGGCGGCGACCCGACCGCGGGCCATTCCGGCTGCGCTGACCGCGCTGGTGATTGCGCTGGGTCGACGGGTGCCGCTGGCGGCGCGCCGGACGCACAGCCAGCTCGGCTCGATCGCGTTGCAGGCGGCATTGCACGCCGGTGTGCTGCAGTACCGTCAGCTGGTCTTCGAGCGGCCGGGCGATTGACGACTGCGATCCGGTGGAGCGCGCAACGCCGGCCGGGCAGCGCCGGGCGCACCGCCGGTGCGGTTCGATCGTGGTGCTGCGGCATGCATGCCGGTGCGCTGCAGGAGCGTCGGCTGGTCTTCGAACGACCGGGCGGCCGACCCGTGCTCAGCCGTACGCGCTGATTCGCGCCACCGCCTGCGCGACGCCGTCTTCGGTGGCCATGCGGCCCGCCAGCATCGCGGCGCGCTGTCGGGCTGCATGATCGTGCGCCAATGCGATGGCGGCCGCAGCCAGCACATCGGCCGCCGCATGGCTGGTGAGCGGCTGCGGTGGCGCCGCGACGCCCAGCGCTGCCGCACGCCGCCCCCAGAAGCGCTGATCGACTGCCACTGGTGCCACGACCATCGGCACGCCGGCGCGTGCAGCAGCGTGCGTGGTGCCGGCCCCGCCATGATGCACCACCACATCGGCGCTGGCGAACAACCATGCATGTGGCGCCGCATCCAGCCAGCGAACCCCGGGCAGCGCCGGCGACGGCGAACCCTGGGCGATCACCGACGCACCACGCGCCAGCAGCGCCGTCAGCAGCGCCGCTCTGTGCTCCGGCGCCAGATGCCGCGCCATCGAGCCAAAGCCCACCGCCACCCGTGGCCATCCCGACGGCCACGGCGGCGGCTGCACCGGCACATCTGCCACCAGATGCCAGGCGCCAGTCACCAGCGCCGCAGCCGGCCAGTCCGGCGGGCATGCCAGCAAGGCGGGGCTGTGGCCATACAACAGCGGCGCCTGCCGCCGCTGCGCCCGCCGCCACCAGTCGGCATCGGCCATGCCGCGGAGCCCGTGCCGGCGACGCCAGTGCTGAATCGTGGCGGCCCACGGCCACCACAATGCGTGCGCCGCCAGCCGGTGCGACAGGCGGCGCATCCCTGGCGCATCCAGCGCATCGAACGGCATCACCGGCGCAGCAAACCCCCGCGTGGGACCAAGTGGCTGCAGCAGTGCGTATACGCACGGCACGCCCTGGGCGTCGGCCACCTGATCGGCCCACAGGCTCGCCAAGCCGACGACCAGCAGTGCTGC
>CAIQIY010000117.1 GCA_903871975.1 uncultured Chloroflexota bacterium
CAACACCGCGCCGATCACCACCACCTGCCCGACAATGCTCTTGCCGTCGTTCATTGTGTTCCTCCCCAATGATCCGTCGAACGTGTCGTGCACTACGATCCACTCGCCGCCGCGGCAGGAAGCGGCACGTCGCTGCGGCGAGCATCGCGCGTTACTCCAGCACGCCCGAACGGCGCACGGAGTTGAAGAACCAGTAGCCGATCACGCCGCCGGGAATCACCATGATGAAGTTCCACAGCGGGATGATGATGTAGGCCCACCACTGTGCGCCAGGGAACACGATCAGCATCAGCACCGAGAAGCCGACCGAAGCGATGAACTGTCCGACGGCGCACATGCTGATGAACCGGCTCGACGACAGCTCCTCGCCACGTGCGAGAACGCTGCGGAACACCAGCGTGTTCGGCACCGACCAGCACATGTTGAGGAAGAAGAACGACCATGCCAGCGGATGTGTCGCGGTGAGGACTGCCAGCACCGGATTGAAGTTGGCGACGATCAATGCACCCGTCATGCCAAAGTAGATCACGGCGATCGGGAACCACATGTTGATGAACATGAAGCCCAGCCAGTTGGCGATCGGCGCGCCGGTCAAGGGGGCGAGTGCGACTCCCGTCAGTGTGTCGAGGCGCTCGGTGATCTGCATGTTGATCGAGAAGCAGACCGCCAGCAGGACGGAGCCGACGATGGACTTCGTGTCGGTCGGCCACAGTGGCCCGAGCCGAAACGCTCGTTGCGAGGCTGTACCTGCGATCGAGGACATCCTGAAACCTCCTTTTTCGGACGTGCTACCCGGCTATCACCATCGACAGTGGTCGCCGATGGCGATGCCTATGTCACGGATGCACCGGTGCGCCCGCGCCGCTCCTACGGGCGCGCCGGTGGTTCACCGTCGTTCGGGGGGAGCTCGAATGACTCCTGGGTGCGGTGATAGATGGCGAGCATCTCGTCTTTCAGCTCGTTGAGCGTGGCGCGCATGGTGGCGAGCTCTTCGGCGTGCAGCCGCGCGTACGACTCGATCTGCTGTTCGAGATGCAGCAAGCGCAGGGCGAGTGTCTCGGGGATACGCATGCCAATGCTCCGCCGTAGGCCCGCCCCGCTGGTCGCGTGTCGGGCAGTCGTGGTGTCGCGCATTCGGGTGATGGCGCCCATCTTAGGAGGTTGCCATCGGCGGCAGAAGATCCGTTCGTATCAGATGTGACGCACAACGTATCAGCCAACCTGCGCACCGCGCGTGGCGACGGCTGGTCCGTTCGGGTTTGTCATGGCATCGCGGGCGCATCGGATGTGTCATCGCGCAGCCGGAAGCTGGCTCGTGTGGCCATGGCGGTGTACTGGTGTTCGCAGACGAATGCACCCGGGATCGTGGCTCCACGCTGCCCCTGATTCCATTGAGGGTGTCGGTGCTGTCTTGAGGCGCGGCACGTGGCAGTGGTCTCGCGGTGGATCAGTGCCCCGGTGGTGCTCCATGCCGGCATGTCGCGCCGAACGCGGCGTGCCTGGGCATGCTGCGGCACTCCGGGCGCCTCGGAGCGATGCATAACCTGCGGGCAGGCGGCTGGCGTGCGTGGGATACAGGAGCGTCAGGCGCAATCCTGGTGGCTTCGGCTGCGCCACATCGCCGAGATGGCGGCAGACATCAGATCAGGCCACGCCGCACCGCCTCGGCGACGGCCTGCACGCGATTGCCGGCATTGAGCTTGTCGGCGATATCCTGGATCTTGCGTTTGACGGTGATCTCGCTCCAGAACAGCCGGTCGGCGATCTCGCGCGAACTCGCGCCTTCGGCCAGCAACCGCAACACCTCGAGCTCCTGATCCGAGACACCCGATTCGTGTCGTAGCCGCTGCTGGGCCAGTTGACGGTATTCCTCGAGCATGTGATGCACCAGTTCGGGCGCCAGGAGCCGCTGGCCACGACGAACCGCACGAATGGCATTGGCGAGCGTATCGTAGGACGTGTTCTTCAGCAGGTAGGCATACGCTCCCGACTGGAAGGCACTCAGCAAATACTGGCTATCTTCATATGTTGTCAACACGATGACCCGCACGCTCGGGTGGCGCAATTGCAGCTGTCGTGCGACCTGGATGCCATCGAGGCCGCCGAGACGAATGTCGAGGATCATCACGTCGGGATCCAGGCGACCAGCTGCGGCCAAGGCGTCGACACCATTGGCGCTCTCGCCGATGACGTCGATGTCGGGCTCCTCGGCGAGCAGACTGCGCAAACCGCGGCGGAAGATGGCGTGATCATCGACGATGAAGACGCGACTGTGCATGGTCTGGACCTCCATCGATACTGCTGTGCGGGCTGCATGATGCCTGGTTGCGCGCTGATCGCGGGGTTCTACCCGCACGTGCCGATCAGGCCCGTTGCACCGGCTGTGGTGGAAGATGGTGTGACGTCGACGCTGAAGACGCGACTATGCATGGTCTGGTCCTCCGTCGATGACGCTGCGCGGTACTTCGAGGCGAACACGGGTGCCTCGCGCGGCAGCACTCGTGATGCTCAGCTGCGCGCCAATCGCCTGTGCACGCTCGCGCATGCCGACGAGCCCGAGCCCGTCACTGGTGCTGCCCGGATCAAAGCCGCACCCATCATCATTGACGATCACCCGCAACATGTTGGGACGGCACTCGACGCTGATGGCGATCAGGTTGGCGGCGGCGTGGCGCATCGCATTCTGGGTGGCTTCCTGCACGATGCGGTAGATCGGTAATTCGATGTCGGGATGCAGCGTATAGGCCGCTCCACTGCTGCGAAAGGTGATCGTGCCATCGTGATGCTCGCCGGCTGCCTGCGCAAAATGCTTCAGTGCGGCGAGCAACCCCAGCTCATCGAGCGCGCGCGGCCGCAGCGCATGGATGATCGACTTCATCTCAAGCAGTGCGCCTTCCAGCAACTGCCGCGAATCATCGATCTGCTCGAGTACGCCCGCCGGGACACTCGCGCCGATCCGGCGTCGGATGGCGTGTAATTGATACATCACCGCAAGAATCGCCTGCACCAGGCTGTCGTGCAACTCGTGGGCGATACGCTGACGCTCATTCTCCTGGACCATCACGACTTGCCGCACCAGTGCACGCAACTGCTCGGTCTGCGCGGCGATGCTGTCGTGAGCTTCACGCAGTTCGGCGGTTCGTGCGGCGACCAGGTGCTCAAGCTGGCCACTGAACCGTCGGACGGCATCGAACAGCCGGGCATTCTCGATCGCTACCGCTGCCTGGTCGGCGAATGCGCGCAGAATGCGTGCGTGATCCTGGGTGTAGAAACCCGGTTCGTTCCAATCGACACACAGGAAGCCAATGGCGCGATCACGGATGACCAGTGGTGTGCCACACCACGAACGTACCTGACGCGTGCCCGGCAGCCATAACCAGCGTGGATCGCTGTGGGCATCGCATACGACGATCGTCTCGCGATCGTACATGATGGCAGGTGCCAATGGCGCATCGGCGATCGCGAAATGCGCCTGCTCGGCCTCGCTGTTGTCGGGGTAGCCTTTGGCTGCGGCTACATACATCTGGGTGTCGTCGGTGAGCAACGTGATGCGTGTCCCGATATGCGGCACAACGCGCTCGATCTGGCTGAGGATCATCGCCAGTACCTGATCGAGCTCGAGGCTCGAGCAGAGCACACGCGAGATGTCGCTCAGCGTCATCGCAAGTTCACGCTCACGTTGTTCGGCATCAAACAGCCGTGCATGCTCGAGCGTTGCTGCGATCTGATCGGCGACGATGCGCAAGAGAAAGACATCGTCGGCATCAAATCCGCGTGGCGCAGCACTCTGGACATCCAGCACTCCGATCACGCGCGATCCGACGTGGAGCGGCACGGCAATCTCGGCGACGGTGTCATCGAGGATGTGGTGTGAAGCATAATGTGGATCATGCGTCACATCGTTGCAGACCCAGATCTCGCCGCGGCGCGCGACCCAGCTGATGATGCCGCGCCCGGTGATGGATTCGCGGTATCCTTCGGCGAGCAAGCGTTCGGCGGCTGGTCCACGGGCATAGACCAGCGTCATCATCTGGCACGTGTCGTCGGCCAGCAGCAGCTGCAGGTGATCATGGCCGATTGTCTCGTAGGTGATGCGCGTGATCTGTTCGAGTAACGCCTGTTGTGCGCTCGCTCCGGCTGTCCAGGGGTTTTGCCGCCCGAGCGTACCGATCATCGCCAGCTGACCAGTGAGGCGGGTGACGCGCTGCTGCAGGGACTGGCCGTGCACCTGATGCGCCAGACCGGCAGCGAGTACGGCGATGATGTGCTCGCGCGGTGCCGGTGCCGTGAATCCGAGTACCAGCCTGCCGAGGATGCTGGTACGCACGGTGAGCAGTACGTGGCAGGCATCGGCGTGCCAGTGGATGGCCGGTGGTGCTTCGCACTGGCATGCGGGAATGTCGGTTGGGTGCGTGCCGATGCAGTGGATCGCGCCATCGCCGAGGTGAATTGCGCCCCAGGCGGCACCCATGAGCTGCATCATCGCATCGAGATGCGACATGATATCACCGAGACTGTCGCCATGCGTGCCATGGCTGGCAGCAGGGACTCTCGGTTGCGCATCCGATGGCTTCATCGGTGCCTCCTGGGTGCCACGCAACCTCAGGACGAGACCTGTGGCTGCAGCACGGATGCAGTTCGTCGTGGATTGGGCCCGATTGTACCACGTTCGGCCGATCCCGGCGGGCGAGCCAATAGGCTCGCCAGCAATGCGAGTTGCATCGCGCCGTGCCACACGCTATACTGGTCGTACGAGGCGTCGTGTTTCGCGCGACGCGATCAGGGAGGTCAACTACGGACCCTGTGAAACCTGTCGGCGCACGCCGCCGACTCCACGAAACCCGGCCGCCCCGTGAGCGTGCGCTGCTCGTCGGCGCCGAATTCACCGACGGGCGCAATCGCTGGTCGGCCGGCGTCTCGCTCGACGAGCTGGCGTTGCTGTGCGATACTGCCGGCCTCGACGTCGTCGCGCGGACGTCACAGCGCCTCAAGCAGCCGTTCCCGCGGCATTACGTCGGCCCTGGCAAGGTCGACGAGATCCGGGCGCTGTGTGCCGAGCACCGTGCCGATCTGGTGGTCTTCGACGACGAACTGACCCCGGGGCAGACGCGCAACCTTGAGGAAGCACTGAAGACGCGCGTTCTCGATCGCACCGGCCTGATCCTCGACATCTTTGCGACCCACGCCCGGACCCACGAGGGGCGCATCCAGGTCGAACTGGCGCAGTACAAGTACCTGTTGCCGCGCCTACGCCGGCAATGGACACACCTCGAGCGGCAGGCGGGCGGCGGTGGTGGTTCGGCCGGCGGGGTCGTCGGCCTGCGCGGCCCGGGCGAGACGCAGCTCGAGGTCGACCGGCGTTTGATCGGGCGGCGCATCGCCTGGCTCGAACAGCAGATCGACGAGTTGCACCGACAGCGCGAGCTGTATCGCGAGCGGCGGCGGCGCAGCGGCATCCCGATCGTCGCGCTGGTTGGCTACACCAACGCCGGCAAGTCGACGCTGATGAATACGCTGGCGAGTGCCGATGTGCGCGCCGAGGACCGCCTGTTCGCCACGCTCGATCCCACGACGCGCCAGATCGTGTTGCCGGGTGGGCGTCAGGTGCTGCTCACCGACACGGTCGGCTTCATCCAGAAGCTGCCGACGCAGCTGGTGGTTGCGTTTCGCGCCACACTCGAAGAGATCGGCGAAGCCGATGTGCTGCTGCATGTCGTCGATGGTACGCACGCCAACGCCGCGCAACAAGCCGAGATCGTGCTGCAGACCCTCGAGGAACTCGGGGCGACGCGGCAGCCGATGATCACGGTGCTGAACAAGCTCGACCGGCTCGACGAGGCCGCGCGGCAGACGCTCGGCGAGCGGATCACTGCACTGGGTTTGCCCGAGGACGCGCTGCCGGTCTCGGCGGTCAGTGGCGAGGGTATCGACGGGCTGCGCGCACGGATCGAGAGCGAGTTGGCACACGCGATGAATGCGCTGAGTGCCTTCATTCCGTATCGTCATAATGATGTGCTGGCGCTGTGGCACCAGCGCGGCGTGATCGATGATGAGCGCCACGACGCCGAGGGGACGCATGTACGCGGCTTGGTACCGCCGGCGCTGCTGCCGCGCTTCGCACCGTTTCGCCGCGACGATGTGACGCGCTGAGATGGCCGGATGTGACTGCCGATGACGGTGACGAACCCTGGCGACGGCGGACAGCACGCGATCGACCGGCGGAATTACCGGCTCGGGCTGCTCAATGGCATCGCGTTCGGCATCGGCGAGGTGATCAGCAGTCCCTCGCTGGTGCTCTCGTTGCTGGTGCGGCAGCTCGGCGGCTCGATCGCGCTGGTTGGCCTGATGCCGGTCATTCAGAATGTGGGCTACCTGCTGCCGCAGCTGCTGGTCGCTGGGCGTGTGCAATCACAGCCGTATCGCCTGCCGCTCTACCGACGGGCCGGGGTGATCCGGCTGTTCGCCCAGTGTGCGTTCATCGGTGCCACGTTGGCGGCCGCAGTGGTGCCACACCAGTGGGCGTTGGCGTTGATCATCGCCTGCTACGTCGTGTTCAACTTCGGCGGCGGCGTGACGACGCTGTCGTTCCAGGAGGTCGTGGCCAAGGTCATCCCGCTGCGGCGGCGCGGCGCCTTCTTCGGCACGCGGCAGCTGGTCAGCGGGTTGGTGGCGTTCGCCATCGGCGGCACGTTCGTGCGCTGGCTGCTGGGCGAGCATGCGCCACTCGCGTTTCCCTACAATTTCGCGTTGCTGGGATCACTCAGCCTGGTCGGGTTCACCATCGGCATCGCCAGCTTCGGACTGGTGCGCGAGCCACCCTCGCGCGTG
>CAIQIY010000118.1 GCA_903871975.1 uncultured Chloroflexota bacterium
CGTCCAGGTGGTGTACTCGCGGCGGCGCATGACGAACTTCGGATTGTCGAAGCGGCTGGCGATGAGCTCGACGCGATCGGGGTCGCCGGGGAGGAGTGCGTAGCGACCGACCTCGCCGTGCTTAATGCCAATGTGATGCTTACGGCCGTCGTCCTCTCGTGCTGCCATCAGTGCGCCCCTCCCGCTAGATACGGGGCGGCGAGTTTCGCCGCCTCTTCCTTTGATAGATAGCTGCTCTGTGTGCCTGGCTTCTGCACGCTCTGGGAGGCGCAGGCTACGGCAAGTTCCGCCGCGCGCACCGGCGTGAGACCACTGGCGAGACCGAATGAGAATGCTCCCAGGAACGAATCGCCCGCCCCGGTCGTGTCGACGACCGGCACCTTTGGTGCGCTGACACGCTGAATCGGTTGGCCGCGCTGGGCGATTGCGGCACCGTGGCCGCCGAGGGTAACCAGCAGGTTGACGCCGCTCTTGGCCGCGGCGGCAAGGATCCGCTCGTCGGCGCCGTCGCCAATTGCAGATCCGCCGAAGAGCGTCGTGAACTCCATCTCGTTGGGGGCGAGCCAGTCGGAGACGGCAAGGAGTTCTGGGTCAATCGGTGCCGCAGGAGCGGGGTTCAGCAGCGTCGTGATGCCGGCGGCTCGAGCTGCGCGGAAGGCCGCCAGGGTGGTGGCCTGCGGAATCTCGAACTGGCCAACAACGATCGTCGGCTTGAAGTCGCGCACCGCAGCCTCGGCGACGGCAGGATCGGTCTCGTTGTTCGCACCGGGGACGATGATGATGCGGTTGATGCCGTTCGCGTCGACCCAGATCGGCGCGACGCCGCTGGAGCCAGGAACGGTGCGCATCCAGCGGGTGTCGATCCCCTCTTTCACGAAGTTGGCCAGATGCGATGCGCCGTAGGCGTCATCGCCAACGGCGTTCACCATGGCAACTGGGGCGCCGAAGCGCGCCGCCTGCACCGCCTGATTCGCACCCTTCCCGCCGAAGCCCATCTGGAAGCGATCGCCAACGAGCGTCTCGCCGGCATTCGGGATGACCTTGGCGTACGAGATCAGGTCCATCATGGTGCTGCCGACGACGAGGATTCGTGCTGTGCTCACGTTCGACGCATCTCCTTTGTGGCGGGCGGCGATGCCCAGTACCGCTCACCGATCGGCGAGAAGAGGATGATGCCCCTAAAAGCACTTCAGCGCACGGCGTGACCCGCGTGGCGCACCGATCGGGCCGCCACGCGGAACCTAGCGCATGCGGATCTTCTGCTTCGCGATTTTCGTGGTCCCAGCTGGTAGTCGGCGGTTCCTAAACCAAACAACGATCCCGTAGAGCTTGCACGCCACGCAGATGCCGGTGATGGCCAGGAACGACTGAAGCGTGGCGACGATAGCCACCAGCGCAACCGCAATCACGTCGGCGGTCCACAGGGTGTGTGCGATCACGCCGAGGAAGATCATCGTGCCGCCCATCACCTGCGCAAGGCGCAATCCTGGAACAGGCTGTAGATCGGTCGGCGTTGGCGCGGCAATCACGCCTCGTTCGCGCAAGATGCGGAATGGCAGTGCAAGCAGGCTGACGCGCAGCGCGGTTGCTGCACTCAAGAGCATCGCCAGTGAGATCACCAGGATCACGCCGATGCCGATCTGCTCTGTTTCTGGCTGGAGGTAGAGATAGGTTGCTGCAAGCAGGAGTACGACGCTCAGCCCAGCTCCAGAACGGAATCCTCGTGCGTCGGTCATTTGCGACATGTGTGGCACCTCAGGGTTTGTCGTTGTAGCGGCGCGATCTGCGCCGATGGAGCCTGATCGACCGGAGCGAGCGTTTAACGCGCGTCTGGTTGCAGGCGCGGAGCATGCGAGCGTCGACAGATCGACGGCTCGCCAGCGACGGAAGCGATGAACTCTGCTGCACTCATGGTTGCCATCGTAAATTGGTTGTTCGCCACTTACTTACTGCGCAAGGTTGCAATAGCCTTCTGCGCGGTCTCAAGTCCGAGGAGCGCACAGTGGATGCGCGTAGGGCCGACCTCGACGCCGAGCAGCTCCATGACAAAGGGGCTGCCGAGCGCCACGATCTCGTCTAGGTGC
>CAIQIY010000119.1 GCA_903871975.1 uncultured Chloroflexota bacterium
GCTCGGGCGCCTGCTCGGCCAGCTGCCGCTGCACCTGTATCTGTGGCGCAACGCGGTGCGCACGGTGGCGCGCTGGATCGCGCCATCGCCGCATCTGGCACGCGCCTGGCAACGCGAGGCGGGTGCATCGGCCGAGCGCATCACGGTCATTCCGCACGGCATCGACACCGCGCGCTTCCGCCCCGATGCCGCAGTGCGCGCAGCCGAGCGACGCAGCCTCGGGCTCACCGAACGGCAGCCGCTGGTGGTGGCAGCCGGCCGGCTCGAACCCGAGAAAGGGTTCCGCGTGGCGCTCGAGGCATTCGGCGGCATTCGCGCAGCATTCCCGCAGGCCCGCCTGCTGATCGCCGGCGCCGGCAGCGATGCGGCGTATCTCGCACGGCACGCGCTGGCCGTCGGCGGCACACGCCTCACCGGCTACCTGACCGGCGACGAGCTGGTGCGGCTGTTGGCGGCGGCCGACGTCTTTCTGATGCCATCGTTGTGTGCCGAAGCCTTCCCGCTGAGCCTCATCGAGGCGCTGGCGGCCGGCCTGGCGACGATCGCGAGCGACGGCGGCGCGGCGCGCCACGCGATCACGCCGGGGCATGATGGCGAACTGGTGCCGCCAGGCGATGTGTCGGCGCTGACCGCAACGCTGCGCACGCTGCTGGCACGCCCGGAGCAGCGGGCAGCATTGGCGGCGGCAGCGCGCAGCACGGCGGTCACGCGTTTCAGCCACGCGGCGATGATCGAGGCCACCGAGGCACTGCTGCTCGAGGCCGCTGCATCGTCAGCGCGCCCGCCCGGCGTCGGCAAGTAGCTGCTGCGCCGCGGCACGGCCCGACAGCAGCACCAGCGGAATCCCGCCGCCGGGGTGCGTGCCGCCGCCGGCGAAATACAGGCCACGCACGTCGGGCGCACGCTGGGGTGGTCGCAGGAACGCGGCGAACGGATTGTTCGAGGCCAGGCCGTAGATCGCGCCGCCCGGTGCGGCGTAGCGCTGTTCGAGGTCGTTGGGTGTCAGCATGCGTTCGACGACGATGCGTTGCCGCAATCCGGGCAGGCCATTGCGCTCGAGCCGATCGAGCACCAGGTCGCGGTAGCGGGCGGCGGTGGCGGGCCAGTGCGGATATTGCCCGGTATGTGGCGCGTTCACCAGGATGAACAGGTTGCTGTGGCCCGGCGGGGCGACCGTCGGGTCGCTCGCCGACGGCGCGCAGACATACACCGTTGGATCGTCGGCGGGCACACCGCGCGTGACGATCGCATCGAATTCGCGCCGGTAGTCGTCGCTGAAGAAGATGGTGTGATGACGCAGCAGCGGATCGACCCCGCGTACACCCAGCATCAGCACGAAGCCGCTGTATGACAGCTCGCCGGCCGGGCGGCGGCGTGGCGTACCACGCAGGCGCTCGGCGACGATCCGCGGATCGACGTTGGCGACGACCTGTCCGGCAGCGATGGTGCGGTCATCCGCCAAGCGGACGCCCGTCACCGCACCGTCGTGCTCGAGGATGGTGCTGACGGCGGTGCTGGTGAGCATGCTGACGCCGAGCCGGCGTGCCGTACGCTCGAGCGCCCGCGCGATCTGGTACATGCCGCCGCGCACATGCCAACCGCCCTGCGTCAGTTCGACGTAGCCGATGAGGTTGAACGTCGCCGGCGCACGAAACGGCGAAGAGCCGTTGTAGGTCGCGTAACGACCGAACACCTGGCGCAGGCGCGGGCTGCGGAAGAACGCCCGCAGCGACTGATCGACCGTGCGCAACGGATCGATGCGCAGCGAATCGCGCAGCATCCGCTGGTTGAACATATCGCGCAGCCCGCGGAACGGACGGGCGAGGAACGGTTCGGCGACCGCATCGTAGATCTGGGCGGTGTAGCCGAGGAACCGGCTGAATCCGGCGACATCGGCCGGCTCGAGGCGCGCAATCTCGGCCGCCAATTGCGGCAACTGCGGCGTCATGTCGAACACGGTGCCATCCGACCAGACGTAGCGGCAGAGCGGATCGACCGGCTCGATGGTCAGTTCGGCCTCGAGGCTGGTGCCAGCCGTGGCGAACAGCTCGCGCAGCACCCAGGGCATCGTCAGCAACGATGGCCCGGTGTCGAAGCTGAAGCCGTCGACCTCGACCAGGTTCAGCTTGCCACCGACGCGCTCGAGCTGCTCGACGAGCGTGACAGCACGCCCGGCTGCAGCCAGCGTGATGGCGGCCGCCAAGCCACCGAGCCCACCACCGATCACGACCACATCGCTGTTCATGGTTCGGCCTCCGATGCCGGCAGCAGGGCGAAGGCATCGTCCAGCGGCGCATATCCCAGGTCGCCGCGGGTATCGCTCAGATCCATGCGCTGCCAGCGATTATTGCTCACGCCGTGGTAGATGCCGAAGCGCAGCTGATCCGGCGCCTCGATCGCAGCACACACGAGGGTCGTCAGGTCGCGCAGCGTCAGCACCGCGCTCATGAACGGGCTATCGGGGTAGATCCAGTGCTGCAGCGGGCCGGTGACGACGGCGCCAAAGCGCAGGCATAGTGCCGACAGGCCGCGCGTGTCGGCATACAGCCGGCCGAGGATCTCGCCCCAGGCCTTGGTGGCGCCGTACAGGTTCGCCGGCCGTAGCGGCATGTCGGTCCGAATCTGGGTGGCGTGGGGATACGCGCCCATCGCGTTGATGCTGCTGGCGAATACCACCCGGCGACACCCGGCATCGGCTGCCGCTTCGAACACGTGGTACGCGCCAGCGACGTTCGCCGGCAGCAACGATGCCCACGGCGCGTCGACCCGCGGGTCGGCGCCCAGATGGACGACCGTATCGATGCCGTCGCATGCCGCGCGTACCTGATCATACTCCGCCAGATCGGCCAGCACGAACGGCGCACCGTCGGCCGGCGGCGCGACACGATCGCTGAGGCGCAGCGCATAGCGCCCGGCCAGCTGCGTAGCGAGGAACGCGCCGATGCGGCCAGCGGCGCCGGTGACCAGAACCGTACGCATCGTCAGCTCCTGTTCACTGTGCCGTCCAACCACCATCGACCGTCAGCACGGCGCCAGTCATGAAGCTCGATGCCGCGGACGCCAGGAACAGGATCGGCCCGGCGAGTTCGTGCGGTTCGCCCCAGCGCCCCAGCGGAATCCGGTCGACGAACGCCTGGAAGGCGGCCGGGTTGTCGAGCAACGGCCGGTTCAGTTCGGTCATGAACGGCCCGGGCGCCAGGGTGTTGACCGTGACCCCGCGACCGGCCCATTCGAGCGCCAGCGTGCGGCCGAGGTTGAGCAGGCCGCCTTTGGTGGCGGTGTAGGCCGAACGTTCGGCCAGGCCGACCTGGCCCAACATCGAGCTGACGTTGATCACGCGGCCCCAGCCGCGCGCCAGCATCGCCGGTGCGAACGCCTGCGCGCACAGGAACGGCCCGGTGAGATTGACCTGCAACACCCGCTGCCAATCGGCGAGGTCGTACGCGATGCTCGGCCGGCGAATGTTGATGCCGGCGCTGTTCACCAGGATGTCGATCGGGCCGAGTGCGGCTGCAGCAGCGCCAACCAGGGCCCGCACTGCCGCCTCGTCGGTGACGTCGGCGGCCAGCGCCACAGCCCGGCGGCCGCTCGCCGCAGCCACCTCGGCGGCCAGCTGCTCGAGCGGTTCGGCCCGGCGGCCCACCAGTGCGACATCGGCGCCGGCGCCGGCCAGCGCGTGGGCGAACACGCTGCCCAGGCCACCGGCCGCGCCAGTGATCAGGGCGGTGCGGCCAGTCAGATCAAACAGAGACGCAGGCGTGGTCATCGGTTCACTCCTGTGGTGCAGAACGAGCGAGGCGTTCGTCGGCCAGCTGCTTGAGCAACGCGATGCTCTGCAGCACCTGGCTCGTCTCGTAGTCGGCCAACGCAGCCGCAGCAGCGCCGGCCTCCCAGGGGGTGCGCCAGTCGGCATCGGCCGGGCGAGCGTGGCGGTGCACCAGCGCCAACACCGGCACCAGGCTGCGTACATCGCGCGGGCCGAAGCCATCCCACCAGGTGGCTTCGTGGATCCGGATGTGGCGGGCATGCAGCGCCGCCAGCTCGATCGAGCACCGCGCATGCGGCGCATGTTCGGCCAGCACCGCGAATAACCCCACCAGATCGAGGACACCATCGCCCAACGCACAGCGCACCAGCCGGTAGCCCGCCGCGCTCGGGTACACGTGATAGTCCTTGAGGTGCACATTCACGATCCGCCGCCCGAGCAACCGCGCAGTCGCCAGCGGGTCTTCGGCCACGGCCAGCGGATTGACGGCATCGAGCGTGATGCCGATGTGGTCACCGCCCACCGTATCGCACAGATACACCAGCTCATCGCCGGTGGCATCCTGGTGGTTTTCGGGGGCGATGATCAGGTCGTAGCGCTCGGCCAGTGGGCGCAGGCGGCGCAGGATGGCGATCATCGCATCGAAGTGGGCCGGCCAGCCACCAGCGATGGTGGAGCGGGCACCCTCGAGGATGGGGCTCAGCATGACGCGCACGATGCGCGCGCCCACCGCAGCCGCCAGCGGCAACGCCGCCGCCAGGCGTGGCTCGTCGATCACCGGCGTATCGACCACGATGCCGATGCCATGGGCCGCGGCACGCGCCCGAAACCGTTGCACCACATCTGGTCGCCAGTCCGACAGCAGGTCGAGTGGCAATTCGACCGTCGCCAACCCGTGGTCGATCGCCAGCTCGAGCAGATCGTCGGCGCGCAGTGGGCTGGTGCAGGCGCGCGGCGTGCCGGCGCCGGCGAAGCCACAGCGCCACGGGAAGCTGTACGCGGCGATGCCGATCGGATTGGGGCCGAGCGTGAGTGGCATGATGACCTCGCGATTGGGCGTCAGATCTCGGCGAACGCCGGGCCATGCGGCAATAGCACGGCCTTGGCGACCTCGAGCGCCTCCATTGCATGGAATCCGGCCGCCCACGCATCGAGCGCGAACGGGCTGACGAGTGGTCGCACGTGGATCCTGCTGCTGGCGAGCAGGGCCACGACGCGCTCCCAGGTGCCGTAGGTGTGGCTGAACGAACCCTGCAGCGTCGCCGCCTTGCGGATCAGGGCATCGAGGCTGAAGCCGACCGGTGCCGGGCCCCAGCCGATCTTGGTGATCTGGCCATTCGGTCGCACCATCGCCAGGCTCTGCTGCAGCGTCGCCGAGACGCCGACCGCATCGATCACCAGATGCGCGCCGAAGCCGTCGCCGGCCTGTACCACCCGCGCGACGGCGTCATCCTCGTCGGCGATGATCACGTCGTCGGCGCCCATCGCGCGACCGAGCTCGAGCCGCACGCCGTCGCGCCGCAAGCCGACGAGCGTGAGCCGCGCCGGGCTGCCGAGGCGCGCGACCGCCAGTGCCATCAGGCCGATCGGCCCGGGGCCGATGACCACCACATGGTCGCCGGGGCGTGGGTGGCTCTTCTCGACGATGGCGTTGTACGCCACGCAGCCGGGCTCGGTCAGCGCCGCCAGCGCCAGCGGCAAGCCGGGTGGCACATGGTGCAGAATGGCGGGGCGGCTACACACATACTCGGCCATCGCGCCATTGGCCTGAAAGCCAAACCCGCGCCGCTGCGGGCACACGTTGTAGTGACCGCCGAGGCAGTAGACACAGCGCCCACAGACGGCAGCGGCCGTCTCGGAGACGACCCGGTCGCCGGGCCGGAAGCCGCTCACGCCGGCGCCGACGGCGGCGACCACGCCGGCGAACTCGTGCCCGAGCACCACCGGTGGTGCGTCGCCCATACCGTGCTGCCAGACATGCACATCGGTGCCGCACACGCCGACCGCAGCCACGCGCAGCAACACCTCGCCGGGGCCCGGCTCGGGGCGCGCGATCATCTCGAGTGACGTCGCAGTTCGTGGCCCACGGTACACCACCGCACGCATCGCTTCGGTCATGGATCGCTCCTGCAGTCGCAGCATCGTCGCCGCTGATTATATAATACCAGTGACGCACCGCTGATGCGGCCGGCATCCAGGCATGGGCGATCGGCCCATCGGCCGGCAGCGCACGTGACGGAGACCACCATGACGCGCATTCCTTCGTCCGACATCACCCCGGAATGGCTCTACCGACAGCGGCGCCAGTTCCTGCGCAGCGCCGGCGCGCTCGGCCTGGCGGCCGCGGCACTGGTCGCCTGCGGCGATGCCACACAACCAACCACCCCCGCGCCGACGCAGCCGGCCGGCCCGACACCACAGGCTGCGGGCACCGCCGATGAGCGCGGCGACCCGCTCACCGACTTCGACTCGGTGACCAACTACAACAACTTCTACGAGTTCAGCATGGACAAAGAGGCCGTCGCGCGGGTGTCGGCCGGCTTCGTCGCCACGCCGTGGCAGGTCACCATCGATGGCCTCGTGCGCAATCCACGGACCTACGCCATCGAAGACCTGGCGAGCCGCTTCGACCAGCTGGAGCGCATCTACCGCCTGCGCTGTGTCGAGGGCTGGTCGATGGTCATCCCGTGGCTGGGCTTCCCGCTCCACCGCCTGCTCGCCGAGGTCGAACCGACTGCTGAGGCGCGCTACGTGCGCTTCGAGACGCTGCACGATCCGGAACGCATGCCGGGCCAGCGCGATCCGTGGTTCACCTGGCCGTACGTCGAAGGCTTGCGCCTCGACGAGGCGCAGCACGATCTGACGCTGCTCGCCACCGGGTTGTACGGCCGCACGTTGCTGCCGCAGAACGGCGCGCCGTTGCGGCTGGTCGTCCCGTGGAAGTATGGCTTCAAGAGCATCAAGTCGATCGTGCGCATCGAACTGACCGCCGCGCAGCCGACATCGTTGTGGATGGCATCGGCGCCGCACGAATACGGCTTCTACGCCAACGTCAACCCCGAGGTGGCGCATCCGCGCTGGTCGCAGGCGACCGAGCGGCGCATCGGCGAGGTGTCGCGCCGCGAGACGCTGCCGTTCAACGGGTATGCCGCCGACGTCGCCGGGCTGTATGCCGGCATGGATCTACGGGTGAACTATTGAGCACACCCACACGGCGGAGCGACAGCCTCATCCATCTGCTGGCACTCCTGCCGCTCGCATGGATCGTCTTCGACCAGCTGGCGGGCCAGCGCAGCATCAACCCGATCCAGACATGGACCCAGCGCAGCGGCTTCAGTGCGCTGGCGTTGTTGCTCGCCTCGCTGGCGTGTACCCCGGCCAACCGCATCGCCGGCGTGCGCCGCGCCGCGGCCTGGCGGCGGCCGCTGGGGCTGTACGGCTTCGGCTATGCGCTGATCCATGTGCTGATCTTCGTCGTGATCGACTACGCTGCCGATGGTCGCGCGATCATGGCCGA
>CAIQIY010000120.1 GCA_903871975.1 uncultured Chloroflexota bacterium
GCCAGCGGGCTGGTGGTCGGCCGCGCCGACCTGATCGAGGCATGTCGCGCGCACGCATCGCCACACCAACGCCTCGGCCGGCCGATGAAAGTCGGCCGCGAGGCGATGATCGGGCTGCTGGTGGCGGTGGAGCGGTACCTGCAGCAGGACCACAGCGCCCGAATCGCTGGTTTCGAGGCGACGGTGGCGCACTGGATCGAGCAACTGGGCCGGCTCCCCGGCGTCAGTGCCCGGCGCGGCTTCCCCAACGAAGCGGGTCAGCCGACGCCGCGGCTGCTGCTGACCCTTGATGCAGCGCGGTGCGGTCTGACCGGCGCCGGCTTGCGCGAGCGCTTGTGGCATGGTGAGCCACGGATCGCGGTCGCCGGGCTGGGCGAGGACACCATCGCGGCGACGCCGGATTGCCTTGCACCCGGCGAAGAGCAGATCGTCGTCGCGCAGATTGCCGCCGTACTTCAGGCGGCGCAGCCCGGGAGGGTGTCATGACACAACGCTTGCGCGTCGGCGTGGCGGGTGCCGGATTCATCGGCGCGGTGCACGCCCGGGCCTACGCCCAACTCGCCGACGTCGAACTCGTCGGCGTGGCTGATCCGATCGCGGCAAAAGCGGTGCCACTGGCCGCAGCCACCGGATGCCGGCCGTTCGCCGATCACGCCGCACTGCTGCGCGAAGGCCTCGACATCATCAGCGTCTGCCTGCCACCCGAGCCACACCTGGCTGTCGCCGAAGCCGCTGCCGCGGCCGGCACCCATGTCCTGATGGAGAAGCCGATCGCGCGCACCGTCGCCGAGGCCGATGCGATGATCGCGGCCTGTCGGCGTGCCGGCGTCTGGCTGATGACCGGCTTCACCCACCACTTTTACCCCGAGATGCGTGCTGCGCACCGCCTGATCCGCGAGGGTGCGATTGGCCGGCCGCTCACGCTGCTGGACTCGATGTCGATCACGCATGCGTTCGTCTTGCCGTGGTATCGCAACCGCGCCATCGCCGGCGGCGGGGTGTTCATGTGCAATGCCGTGCATGGCTTCGACCGCGCCAGCTGGGTGCTCGGTCAGCCGATCACCGCGGTAGCGGCGCTGGTCGAGCCAACGACCGGCGACCAAGGCGAGGATTACGGCTCGGCGCTGGCGCGATTTGCCGATGGCACGCAGGGGACATTCTTCCAGCATTGGGGACCATACCGCACCGTGACGTGCGAGCTGCTGGTGTACGGCGACGAAGGCATGCTCCACGTGCGTTCGTGGGACTCGATCGAGCTCCTGCGTGGCGAGCATCGCACCATCGAGCGCTTCTACTCGCCCGAGCAGAGCCTGGCCGAGCGCACGATGCGTGGGATGGTGGACGAATTGGCCGAGATGGTGACGGCAGTGCGCACCGGGCGCGCGCCACAGCCCGACGGCACTGCCGGCCGCACCTCGGTGGCACTGGTCCAGGCGGTCTATCAGGCGGCTGCCGAGCGCTGTTGGATCGCGCTGGCGCCGGAGACGGGAGGGTGAGCATGGGCCTGGTCGAGCATGCTGTGGGTGGCTACGCGTTTCTGCCGGGGAGCGCGCCGTATTCGTCGGGGGTCGTGGCGCTGCCTGGCTTCGAGCTGGTGCGCGCGACGCTGCAGCGGCCGCTGCCGTATCGTGCCGGATTCGCGCTGATCGACCGGCACCTCGCGGCGTTGGGGCGGCCGGCGCAGGCGTTGTGCGCGATCGAGCTGCGTTCGCCGCGACCGTGGAGCATGGCCGGATTCGATGCGTTCAACGCCGAATACCGGCCCCTGCTCGAGGCGCGCGGCATGTTGTGCGACGGCGTCAACCCGATTGCGCGCACCAACGTCGCGCCGATGCATGCGCCGCCCGAAGAGCCGTCGCTGCATGCGTTCAGCTACAGCGTGCCGGCCAGCGTCGCGCCCCGTACCTTCGTCAACGCCGGATCGGGCGAGCTCGATGGCGAGCAGATCATCGCCGAAGGCGATGCCTCGCCCGCGGGGCGCCGCACGAAGGCAGCGTTCGTGATGGGCGTGATGGCACAGCGCCTCGCCGGGCTCGGCTGCCAGGTCGACGACATCACGGCACTGCAGGTGTACTGTGCGCACGCTCCGCTCGACTACCTGGTCGACACAGTGCTCGCGCCACTGGGCGTGGCCGCCAACCATGCGTTCCACTGGTGCTACAGCCTGCCGCCGGTGATCGGGCTGGAGTTCGAGGCCGACATGCGTGGTATCCGCCATGAATTGCGACTGATGGTGTAGCCGGAGCAGGCGATGGAACATCACGAACGACGCGGCGCGGCGCTCCTCGATCTGACCGGGCAGGTTGCGCTCGTCACGGGCGGCGGGCGCGGCATCGGCC
>CAIQIY010000121.1 GCA_903871975.1 uncultured Chloroflexota bacterium
CGACGCTCATATTCGCGCCGGTGATGGCGTCGAGCAGCAGCGCCAGCCCGATCAGCACCAGGCTGTCGGCGATCGCCAGCGTCAGGTAGCCGGCGGCGCTCCCGGCCAGGCAGAGCAACAGCGCTGGCCGCCGACCAGCACGATCCGACCAACGAGCGATCAGCGGGCCGCACACCGCCTGCAGCGCCGCATAGCCCGCCAGCAATCCGCCGACATGCAGCGGCGACGCACCGGCAGCCTGGGCCTGCAGCGGCAGCAATGGCGTGACGATGCCATAGCCGAGCATGTCGCCGAACACGGTGGCGATCACCAGCGGCTGGGCACCAGTGAAGCGCCGCATCACCAACCACCGCGGCGATCCGTGCATCGCACGGCCATCACACCAGCCCGAGCGCGCGCTGCTGCGTCGACAGAAAGACGCAACCGTCCTCGGTGACCAGCACATCCTCCTCGAGGCCCAGATAGCCGGCACTCGTCACCACGCCGAGCTCGAGCGTGTAGACATGGCCAACCTCGACCAGCATGTCCGGCGTGTTGCCGTAGCGCTCCCAGCGCGGCCCCAGCAGCGGACCGCCATCGTGGCATGCGCGGCCCAGCCCATGGCCGAACGCGTGGCGATACTCCTCGAAGCCACCTTCGACGATCACCTCGCGCGCGACCGCATCGACCTCGAAGCCCCGCACGCCGGGGCGCAACGCGGCGGCGCCGGCATCGATCGCCTGCAAGACCACGGCGAATGCCCGCTCGATCTCGGCCGGTGGTGTGCTCTCGCCGGGGCGGCGCACATACCACATGCGCTGAATGTCCGAGCAATACCCCTCGCGGCGTACCCCCAGATCCACATGCACCAGATGCCCCGGCGCCACCAGGATGTCATCGCGCGGCGCCGCATGCCCCGGGTCGGACTCCGGGCCGCTATTGACGATCGGACAGCCCTGCCACGACCACGCCGACGGCAGGCCGCGGCGGCGGAACTCGTCGTGAACGAACGCCCCCAATGCCGCCTCGCTCACCCCCGGCGCGATCCGGTCGGTCAGGGCTGCCACGATCTCCTCGGTTTCGGCGATCGCGCCGCGGATGCGCGCTACCTCGGCAGGTGTCTTGCGCGCCCGCAACCGGCCGAGCAGTCGTTCGGCACTGGTGAAGCGCGCCGGGTACGGCGTTCCATCCAGCAGTTCCTGCAACAGCTGCCACATGCCGTGAGTCAGGCCATCGGCCGTCTTGTCGTGGAGGCTGTAGTTCAGGCCGATGCTCTGCGGATCATGTCGCTCCAGCGTGGCGACCAGCGCGGCCCGCAGGCCTTCGTCGTAGCCGATGACCTCGTCGAAGATCCCCGAGAGACGAACATCGGGGACATCATAGCGCCCCACGATGGCGACGCGCTGGCCGTCGCGGAAGAACAAAAACGCCGAGTTCCAGGTGACATCGACGCCGATCGCCAGCTCGACGCCGGGATCGGGCGAGACGACCGTCTCGCGGGCGAATGTCAGCCAACAATCCAGATCGACTTCGGCGAGCAAGGCGGTCGCCTGGGCGGCTTTCTCTCGATAGAGCGTCATGGCTGCAGATCCTTTCTGATGGTCGCCGGCGGTGCCGCGACATCGGCAGCGCGCGACTCAGGGTATTATAATGACGTCCGACGGCAGCGCGGGCTGGTGATGGTGGCGCGGTGAGCGCGATGATTGCGCAGGCGTTGGCACGCGTGGTATGGGGGGCAGACATGACCCTGGGCATGGCACGACAGTCGCTCGAGATCGTCCTCATCGGCCCACCCGGCGCCGGCAAGAGCACCATCGCCGAAGCGCTGGTCGCCGCACAGCCGCTGGTCCTCATCTCGACCGGGCAACGGCTGCGCGCCGAGATCAAGGCCCGCAGCCGGATCGGCCGCGCCGTGGCCGGTGCGCTGGCGCACGGCGATCTGGCGCCCGACTCGCTGATGGATCGTGTGCTGCGCGCCAGCATCGAGACACTCGACCCAGCCCAGGGTGTGTTGCTCGACGGCTATCCGCGGACGATGCGCCAGGCGCTGGGGCTCGACGTGATGCTGGCCGATTTCGGTCGCGATCTCGACGCGGTGCTGGCACTCGAGGTCGCCGACGGCGAGGTCATCAGGCGCCTGAGCGGCCGGCGGATCTGCGAAGGTGCCGGTGAGCCGTTTCCGGTGCACATCGATGATCTGGCCAGCATGCTGCGCTGCCAGGAACGCGGCGGCGTCGCAGTGCATCGCGACGACGACCACCCCGACGTGGTGTTGCAGCGGCTGGCGGTGTATCGCGCCCAGACGGCGCCATTGCTGGAACACTACGAGGCACGCGGCGTGTTGCGGCGCATCGATGCCAGCGGCAGCCCGGCCGATGTCGCCCGACGTGCCGTCGCCGCCATCGCCAGCAGCGTGCCGACGGCACGGTGAGCCCGTTCGGCTCGACAGCCGGGATCAGTGGGGAAGGTCATGAATGATCGCCTGGCGGTGCTCGTCGTCGCCGCCGAGATGGTGCCGTTCGCCAAGACCGGCGGGCTGGCTGATGTCGTTGGGGCGCTGCCCAAGGCGCTGCGCGGCCTCGGCCACGATGTGCGGGTCGCTATTCCGCACTACTCGCGCATCGCGAGCGAGCGCTTCCACCTCGAGCCGCTGCTCGGTCCGTTTCCTGTGCCCCTCGATGACCAATTGATCGATGCGGCACTGGTAGCGACGCATGTCACCGCGGGTGATGACCACATTCCGGTGTACATGGTCGAGAACGAGTATTTCTACCAACGCGACGGCATCTACATGTACGAGGACGATGCTGATCGCTTCATCTTCTTCTGCCGCGCCATCCTCGAAGGCATCCGTCAACTCGGATGGCGCCCCGATGTCATCCATTGCCATGACTGGCAGACGGCGATCATTCCCAACTGGCTCAAGACGATCTATCGCACGGATCCGTTCTTTCGCGATGTGGCGTGTGTCTATACCATCCACAACCTGGCATATCAGGGCGTGTTTGGCCATCGCGTCCTCGAGATCGCCGGCGTCGATGAGTACGGCTTTCTGGCACACCCCGATACGCCGCACCTCAACGATGTGGTCGATCTGATGGCACGTGGCATCCACTTCGCCGATGTCATCAATACCGTCAGCGAGACGTATGCCGACGAGATCCTGCAGCCTGAATTCGGCGAGGGCCTCGATCCGATGCTGCGCGATCGTCGCGATCGGCTGTACGGCGTGCTCAACGGCATCGATACCGAACTCTACGATCCGGCGACCGACGGCGCCATCGCGATGCGCTACGACCGCAACCGCCTCGAGGGCCGGCTGGCCTGCAAGGCTGCATTGCAACAGCTGGCACGGCTGCCCGAACATCGCGCCACGCCGGTGATCGGCAGCATCGCGCGCTTGTCTGATCAGAAGGGGGTCGATCTGATCTGCCAGATGATCGATCCGTTGTTGCGCAATCACGAGGTGCAGCTGGTGATCTCGGGGACCGGCGAGCAGCGCTACCACGAGCGGCTGATCGAGCTGCGTGCGCGGTTTCCGCGTCAGCTGGCGGTGTTCTTCACATTCAACGCGCCGCTGTCGCGGGCGATCTATGCCGGCTGCGACATGTTCCTCATGCCGTCACGCCGCGAGCCGTGCGGCCTCAGCCAGATGGTCGCACTGCGCTATGGCGCCATCCCGATCGTGCGCGCCACCGGTGGGCTGGCGGATACGGTGCGCGATTTCGATCCGGGCACCGGCGAGGGCAATGGCTTTGCGTTCACGCCGTACGACGCAATGGCGCTGTACGCCACGATCGTGCGGGCCATCGAGGCGTTCCGCTATCGCGGCGTCTGGCAGCAGTTGATGGTGCGTGCCATGGGGCTCGACTACTCGTGGGCTGCCAGCGCCCGACGCTACGTGGATCTGTACCAGCGCGCACGCACGGTACGCAACGACGCGCCCACGCCGCTGCGCGACTGACCGTGCCCGGTGGCGGGCCGGTGCGCGGCGGCCGCGGTGCTCGGGCATGCAGGGGCCATCGGCGAGCGACACGATGGCCCACCGTCTCAGCCACGCTGTGCATCGTAGAGCGAGCGCACCTGCGGCACCTGATCGCCCAGGCCGACGACCGGCACCAGCCACGGGTCGTCGGGGAAGACGTCGAGGTACTGCTCGCCCCAGTGTACGCCATCACCGGCATCCAGCCAGACCGCCTTGGCCGGGCAGCTCGCCCACACGCGGATGGCCGCGGCATCGCAGCGCTCGAGGGTGAGCCCCGGGTCGTGAAGCTGCTGATGCTTGAGCGGTTCGGGCCATGCTGCGGCGCGTGCCACCACCTGATCGGCCACCACCAGGCGGAGCGCGATGACGTCATCGCCAGCGCACGCGATGCCGCCCAGCTCGTGGGCCTGGTTCGGGCCGAGCGTCACCTCGCTGTGCACGCTGCCACGCAGCGCGCCGTCCAGGCTCCAGCGCCGAACCTCGACCACGGCGGACACCGGCGCCAGCGTGCCATTGACCGCCCAGTACTGCGCGAGCTGCGCATGCTCGCGGACCACGCCGACGGCGACTGGCGCCAGCGCCCGTGCCACTGCAGCGCAGGCCAGCTTCGGTCGCAGCCAGTAGTCGGTGATCGCCCAGCTCGTCACCGGCCAGCAGTCGTTCAATTGCCAGACCAGCGCACCCGCCGTGCTGCGCTGGCCGGGTGTGCCCCAACGCCGCCGCCAGCCACCATACGCTGCCGCCAGCGCCTCGGCCTGAATGATCTGCGATGCGTAGATCATGCCGTCGAGATCGGCGGGCACCCTGAGGGTATCGACAAGATACGCCATCAATCGCTGTGGACCACCGGCGGCCTTGTTGTGATGATCGAGCGTGCGGCTCTGCGGGAAGCGTTCGCCCGGCGTGGTGAACGCCTCGATCGTCGCACGCGCCGGCAGCGCCTGCATGCCGAACTCGCTGACGAACCGGCCTGCATACTGTGGATACGCCTGATATGGTGCCATCGCGCCGTGCCACACATCCCACACGTGCCGATCACCCACCGTGCCGTCGGCAGTGGTACGCCCGGCGTACGGGCTGCCGGGCCAGTACGGCCGGCCCGGATCGAGCTGCGCCACGACCGATGGCAGGTCCTGCTCGTAGATCACCCGTGCCGGAAAGCGGCTCGCGGCGTCCGGTGATTGTGCCGCATCGTATGCGCCGATCGACTCGGCGATCTGGTAGTCCTCGTTGTTGCCACACCACAGTGCCAGGCATGGCCGATCGCGCAGGCGGCGGACTTGCGCCTCGGCCTCGGTGCGTACCAGTGCGCGAAACGCATCGTCGGCCGGGTAAATGCCACAGCCAAACATGAAATCCTGCCACACGAGCACCCCGAGATCATCGCACGCTTCGTAGAAGGCTTCGTGCTCGTAGATGCCGCCGCCCCATACCCGCAGCATCACCATGTTCAGCGCCACCGCATGCTCGACCCACGCCCGATAGCGTGCCGGCGTGATGCGCGGCAGCAACGAGTCGGCCGGGATCCAGTTCGCACCACCACAGAAGATCTCGACGCCATTCACGCAGAACACAAAACTGGTGCCGGGCTCGGCGGCGAGTGGTGTCTGAACCAGCCGCAGATCACGAATGCCGATGCGCCGCTCCAGCCGGTGCAGCACACTACCATCGGCGGCGCGCGCCGTCAGCACCACCCGATATCGCGACTGCGCACCGTACCCCGCCGGCCACCACAGTGCCGGCCGCGCCAGCTCCAGCCGCCCCTCGGCGCACCCCTGATCCGGCCGCAGCTCGGCCTCGGCCACCAGCGCGCCGGCCGGATCATGGATCGCCAGCTGTACCACGTCGACCGCACCCGCGACGCGCAGTACCGGCGCCACCGTCGCCATCCCGCGATCGTCTGCCAACGTCACCGGCAGATGGACCTCGCTGATCCAGCCGCGCGCACGCTCGATGCGCACCGGCAGCCACGGGCCACTCGTCAACAGGACCGGCCCCCAGTCCCAGCCGTAGTGATACTGCGCCTTGCGCACATGGACCCGGCTGGGGTCGCCGTTCCACACCGGATGCGCGCCGTGTTGCGCCTCGCGCGCCCTGCCGTGATGCCATGCCGAGGCGAAGCGGATCACCAGCGTGTTCTCGCCCGCTCGCGCCACATCCGTGATGTCCCGCCGCCACGGCGTGAACATGGTCTCGCTGCGGCCCAGCCATACGTCGTTCAGCCAGACATCGGCGATGGTGTCCAGCCCGTCGCAGCACAGGGTCGTGCGCTCGCCTGCCGCCGCCGGCGCCAGCATGAAGCGACAGCGGTAGATCCAGTCGGCCTCGCCGACCCATTGCACCGCCGCTTCGTCGAGGCCGAAGAACGGATCGGGGATCAGGCCATGGCGCAGCAGATCCTGGTGCACGACGCCCGGCACCGTCGCCGGCAACCAGCCGGCATCGCTGTCCCAGATCGCCGGCAGCGCATCGAGCGCGTCGGCACGGCGCAGCTCCCAGCCGCCATCGAGCATGGCCTCAATCATCATCCGATCCTTTCGTGTGTCATACCCACGTCAGTATACCGCCGATTGCGCCGCATGGTCGGTGCTCGCCGCGCGCCGCTGCACCTGGCACCATGCCTCGCGCACGCACCGACGCGGGGTTGGCCGGTGTTCCGCCGAGCACCGCCGCTCCGCGCCGCGGCGTGCCGGCATCTCGCACTTGACAGCATGCGCCCTCCACACTATACTGCGTGCTGTATACCCCCCATGGGTATCTGTACGAAGTGAGCGATACATACCCGGGGGGCGTCGCAGACGCGGCGGGCAGCAGAGGGGGAGCAGCGATGACCAGTCCAATCGATATCAGCGACAACGACTTCGAGCAGCGCGTCATACAATCGACCATTCCAGTCGTCGTCGACTTCTGGGCACCATGGTGCGGGCCATGCAAGGCGATCGCGCCGGCGCTCGCCGAACTCGCGAGTGAGTACGACAACCGCATGGCAGTCGTCAAAGTCAACACCGACGAACACCAGCAGTGGATGGCGCGTTACGGCATCATGGCCATTCCGACGCTGTTGTTCTTCAAGGATGGCCAACTCGTCAAGCGGATGCAGGGTGCTGGTTCGAAGCGTGCGCTGAAGAACGCATTCGACGAGGTATTGGCCAGCGGCCAGAGCACCAGCGAACCGGCCACCAGCCAGGGGCAGCCGATCAACATCAGCGACAGCGATTTCGAGCAGAAGGTCCTGCGATCCGAGCTACCGGTCGTCGTCGACTTCTGGGCACCGTGGTGCGGGCCATGCCGGGCAGTCGCCCCAATTCTGGGCGAACTGGCCGGTGAATATGCCGGGCGGCTGACCGTCGCCAAAGTGAACACCGACGAGCACCAGCAGCACGCCATGCAGTACGACATCATGGCCATCCCGACGATGTTGTTCTTCAAAGGTGGCAAGATCGTCAAGCGGATCGAAGGTGCCGGCCCGAAGCGCATGCTCAAGGAAGCCTTCGACGAGCTCCTGAGCGTCTGATCTCGTCGTCGCAGCCGCGGCATTGGCGCGACGGGCCCATGCCGCGGCGATCCGATGGAGGCGTGCCATGAGCGACGACCCGCAGACGCGCGGCATCGGTGATGGCGTCCGCGACGACGTGCTGCTTCGCTTGAGGCGCATCGAGGGGCAGGTGCGCGGTGTCGCACGCATGGTCGAGGAGCAGCGCGACTGCCGTGACATCGTCACGCAGCTCTCGGCAGTGCGTGCGGCAGTCAGCAGCCTGAGCGGCCTGGTGGCCGAAACGTACGCACGCCAGTGCCTGTGCACCCATGCGGGCGTCGATGCCGATGACATCACCCGCTTGATCGACATGCTCAAGGCGGCGCGCTGAGCAAATGCACCAGCCGCACCGCCGCGGGTCGATGATGATGAGCATGCGCCGGATGCGCCAGTCGGAGCCATCGCGCCGTCGAATAGCTGCTGCAGCCTGGCGGGCTGCGGCGCGCACGACAGTGGCATCCGGGCAGCACGTGTGACAGGAGCGGCATCCGATGGACCACACCGCATTCGCCACCACCACCCGCGGCCTCGATCGTTCGAGCGTCCCGATGCGGCTCTTCGAGAAGGCCAAGCGCTTCGGCATCTGGAACCCGAGCACCATCGACCTGCAGCAGGATCGCCGCGACTGGCTGCGCCTCGCCGACGACGAGCGTGATCTGGTGCTGCGACTGGTCGCGCTGTTTCAGGCCGGCGAAGAGGCCGTCACCCGCGACATCGTGCCGCTCATCGGTGCCATCGCCGATGAGGGCCGCATCGAAGAAGAACTGTTCCTCACGTCGTTTCTGTGGGAAGAAGCCAAGCACACCGACTTCTTCAGCCGATTTTTGCACGAGGTCGTGCAGAACCGCACGGATCTGAGCGCGTATCACTCGCCCAGCTACCGCGAGCTGATCTATCACCGCCTGCCCACTGCGATGCACCGGCTGACGAGCGATCGCTCACCGGCAGCACAGGCCGCGGCGTCGGTGA
>CAIQIY010000122.1 GCA_903871975.1 uncultured Chloroflexota bacterium
ACCAGCACCAGATCACGCGCCGTCGTCGTGGCGAGCAGCGCGAAGACCGCCTCGGCCGCCGCGATGCTGCTGGCATCGGGTTGGGGGTGTGCCGCCTCGTACAGCTGTAGTCGGCCATCGACTGGCACCCCACCGGCGTGGCCCACCTTGGTCACGACCAGTCCGTCACTCACGACGTCATCAAAGATGCCGACCAGCGCTGCCGCCATCGGGACTGCCGCCTTGCCGATGGCGATCACCAGCACGCGCTCGTAGGCGCTGAGCGCGCCGCGCCACGTGCCGATCGTCACGCGGTCGCCGGTGCGACACACCGCGCGCTGCACCGCTGCCGCTGGGTCGGCAGATTGCAGCGCCGCTGCAAGGACGGCCCCGAGCGGTGCGCCGAGCGGATGCGCGCGCAAGGTGCTGCTCCGCAGCACTGGGACATGGTGCGGGGTCATCGTGAGGTTGGGCCACGACGCAGCGCACGGAACGGGAACGTCAGGCCGATGATGATGCGCTGGATCACCGCGGCGACAAAGGCGAACAGTGCCAGCACCGGCCGCAGCGCTCGTGGCACCCAGCGCAGCCAGCGCAGCCGCGCGACCGCGATCGTCAGCACCAGGATCCCGGCCGAGATGGCGAACTGGGCGAACTCGCCGACCTCGAGGTGGGCGAACTCCTCGAGCAGCAATTCGGCGCCGATGGCGAACAGCAGCAGGTATGCACCGCTCGACATCGCTGGCTCCCAGGCGATCATGCGCGTGAAGATCGTGGCGGCGAACCGCATGATCACGATACCGATCGCGACGCCGAGCATGACCACCCAGAGTTCGTTCGACAGTGCCACTGCCGCCACGACGTTGTCGACGCTGAAGGCCAGATCGGCCAGCTCGATTGCTGCGACGGTGGCCCAGAAGCCGCCGAGCGCCCGGCCATGTGATCCATCGTGGTTCGCGCCCGTTTCGCCACGCATCGCATGATACAGGCCGGCAAAGTGCTCGATGGCCAGGTAGACCAGGTAGCTCGAGCCGAGAATGCGAACCCATGGGTTATGGATGAGCGCGCCAGCGATCACCAGCATCAATGCGCGGCCGAGATATGCGCCGAGCAGGCCAACCTTCAGCGCTGCCTGGCGTTGCGGCCCGAGCACACGTGCCGACCAGCCGGCGAGGAACTGGAGCGGTCGCGGCCAGGGGATCGGCTGATCGGTGGGCAGGTGCGCGACCATCGCGCCCAACACCGCGGCATTGTCGATCGAGAGGATGCCTTCGAGGAAGATGAGTTGAATGACGATTCCGACTGCAGACAGATCCATGATGTCTCCTGCATCACGCGGCGCGTGGTGCGACAGGCACGAGCATCGTGGCAAACCAGCGGCCGGGGGCCGGCGCTGGGCACATGCGCCACGCGTTTACAGTATAATCCTATTCGGGGGCCGTTGCGGTGCCAGCGTGCGCACAGCAGTGCCCGATTGTGCGGAGCCCGGCAGACCGGGCTACCGGTCAACATGTACCCGCGGCGTCCGATGCGGGTCACCAGAAAGGGAAGCCTGATGTCGGTCGTGGCGGTCATCGGCGCACAATGGGGCGACGAAGGCAAGGGCCATATCGTCGATCTGCTGGCCGAGCGTGCACGTCTGGTCGTGCGTTATGGTGGTGGCAACAACGCGGGCCACACCGTCGTCAACCGGCGTGGGACGTTCAAGCTCCACACCGTCCCGTCGGGGATCTTCGATCCAGCGACGGTCAATGTCATCGGCAACGGTGTGGTGATCGATCCGGCGGTGCTGGTGCGCGAGCTCGATGACCTGCAGGCGCGCGGGGTGTCGGTCGACGGCTTGTTCATCAGCGAACGGGCCCACGTGGTGTTGCCATACCACGTCTTGCAGGACCGACGCGATGAAGCGCAGCGTGGCGAGGAGCGCATCGGCACCACCGGGCGCGGTATCGGCCCGGCCTACGCCGACAAGATGGCGCGGATCGGCATTCGTATGGGCGAGCTGCTCGACGAGGCCGGATTGCGCGCGCGGCTCACGACGGTGCTGGCGCTCAAGCGTCGGCTCTTCGATGATGCCGTGAGCGCGGAGGAGCTTGATCCGGCGACGATCGCCGCACGGTATGCCGCCTACGGTGCACGGCTGGCACATCACATCACCGACAGCTATCCCATCGTGCAGCAGGCCCTCGAGCAGCGAGCGCCGATCCTGCTCGAAGGCGCGCAGGGTGCGCTGCTCGACATCGACCACGGCACCTTCCCGTTCGTCACCAGCAGCAACTCCTCCGGCGTGGGCGTGTCGAGCGGATCGGGCGTGCCGGGCCGCTGGATCGACCGCGTGATCGGCGTGGTGAAGGCCTACTCGACCCGCGTCGGCGGCGGACCGTTGCCCACCGAGCAGGACAACCCCACCGGCCATCACCTCCGCGAGCGCGGCCGCGAGTACGGCACCGTGACGATGCGGCCGCGGCGCTGTGGGTGGTTCGACGCCGTCGCCGCCCGGTACTCGGCGCGGCTGTCGGGCGTCGACGAACTGGCGGTGATGCTCCTCGACG
>CAIQIY010000123.1 GCA_903871975.1 uncultured Chloroflexota bacterium
CGCTGGTGCCAGAACAGCCGTTCGCAATAACCGGGCCGACACACGTGCGACTGGGGCCGAATACGGTGATCGAGGTGCGCCCATTGGGATGACGGCAGGCGGCGAATACCGCGTGCCGCTGGTGATGCCCACGCCGAGGCAGGCCGACGACCGGCGATCGTGATCACCAGCGTGAGCCGGGTGTGGTTCGCGGGCCGGTTGCGAATCGTGCGACTCCTGCAGCCAGCAAGCATGTCGGCAGCTCCGGGTCACCGATGTGGCAGCGTGGCCGGGCCCGCGATCCGATGGCGGCAGCATACGGCGGGGTGGCGCGTCAGGTGCCACCCCGCCACCGCATCACTTGCCCATCGCCCGCAGGTTCTGGAGGCAGCGGTCGACACACTCCAGCGGCGGATACGCATAGCTCTCCTGCTCGACGATGTACCACGCCGTGTTGCCGATCGTCTCGCACAGGCCGAAGATTTCGGCCCAGTCGACATCCCCCTCGCCGATCAGGGCACGGTCGTTGTCCGCGGCATACTCCTTGACGTGCACCGTGATCGCGCGACCGGGATAGCGCCGCAGGTATGGCGCTGCCTGCCCACCACCATGCAACGCGTTGCCCACATCGAATTGCATGATCACGTCCTGGCGCGTGGCGCCGAAGAACGTATCCCACGGCAACTCACCGTCGAGCGGCACAAACTCGACCGCGTGATTGTGATAGCCCGTCTGCATGCCATGTGGCGCGAGCCGCTCGGCGATGTCGTTCATCAGCGATGCAGTCTGCAGCCAGGCAGCACGCGAGTTGCGCCGCGCCTCGGCCAGGCCGGGGACGATCAGGTAGCGATTGCCGAGGATCTGGTGAAATTCGACGCTCCGCTCCAGCTCGTCGCCGAGCAGCGTGTCGAGGCCGACGTGGGCGCCGGCGACCTGCAGGCCATACTGATCGAGCATCGCCCGGATGCGCCGAGCGTCGTGACCATAGTAGCCGGCAAACTCGACGCCGGTGTAGCCCATGGCGGCCACGGCGCGCAACACGCCGTCGAGATCACGCGCGGCCTCGTCGCGCACCGAATACAACTGCAAGGCGATCGGAATCGGTGACATGCTTCCTCCTGCTGTGGGCGAGATCAGCTTCGCCAGGCCATTATAGTACGCCGGTCACGCCAGAACATCGTCGCCGTACCACGCCAGCACCGCGGCATCGAGCGCCGCCTCGAGTGCGGCACGCTCGCGCTCGAGGTGTGCCAGCGCTGTAGCCTCGGTGGCGTGCCAAGCCGCGAAGCCGGCGACGAAGCGCTCGGGGACGGCGCCGCCCAGCCGCTGCCGCATCGCCGCGAGCAGGACCGCGACATCGTGCCGCCACCAGTCGCGGAGCGCCGCGTCGGCAGTGGCACCCGGTGGCGCATAATCGCGCATGATCCGGCGCAGGCCATCGTCGGCGCGCTGCGCCCGGGCTTCGGTCACGGCGACGAGCTGTGTGGCGCTGTGTGCGACCACAGCCTCGTGTTCGCTGGCGGCGCCGGGTAGCGGCAGCTGTGCCACGATGGCAGGATCGCCCGGCTCACGCGCACACCGGTCAGCCAGGCGCGTCAGATACGCGGCGACCGGCTGGCTGCCCAGTATGCCGAGCAGGGTCGGCGTCGCGTGTTCGAGCACCGCAACATCGGCACCCGGTACGGTTCCTGGCGCGAGCCAGGCCGCGCCGCGCCAGGGGGCAACGACCGGCCAGACGATGGTGCCATCGACGGCGGGAATGCGCCCCTGTGCTGCGGTGATCGGCCACGCTGCGCCAAGAAACTCGGCCAGCGGCGGACACCGCTGCGCCAACGGCACCTCACGCGCCGCCGGTGGGGGCACCAGCCAGGCCCATCCCGCCGCCGCGTGACGCCAGGCGGCGATATCTGCGGCCAGCGCAGCACGAACAAACCAGCCCGCCAGCGTCGGATCGAAGATCACGCTGGCGCGACGCACCGCGGGTGGCACCAACGGCGCCAGCATGCCGCCGCGCATTGGTGTCTGGTGATCGCCGATGCGCTGCTGCGGCGCCAATGCATCATGACCTGACATTCCTCCACCCACCCTGATCACATCCCTTGGCTCCGACATTGTTGCATGGGCCGCAACCCGGCACGGCAGGCGACACGGACAGGTTGTCTGTCGGCACCGGCTGGCAGGCATCGCCCCCGGGCCCGCCGGCCCGACCGGCAACACAGCCGGGCCCAACGCGGGCAGATCCGCGGCGCGGGCGGAGCCTTGCGGGTATATGGCAGCATGGTGTGCCCTCAGGCCACATGCAGATTCGGTGTAGCCACGCACAGCATGCCTGCGCCGGTCAGCCCGGGGCGCCGTGCTGCGATCGCCGTCGCCCGGATCACACCACAATTTCGGGCATTCCCCCAGTTGTGCTGTGGTATGCTAGCACAGGAACAGCGATCCGGCACTGCACCAATTGCGACTGTCGCCATCCTGTCAGCTGGAGGCACACCATGCGATGTCTGTCACTGCTCGTTCGCCTGCTCGCCGTGCTTCTGATGACTCTGCTGCCACACGCGGCCCATGGCCAGGCCAACGGTCTGATCATCGTCGACGAGGGATCGCGGCTCGACCGGGCGGCGATCGAAACGGCAGCAGCGCCGTTGCTCGCGCGCGGGGCACGGGTAGCACTGTTCGCAGTCGATCGTGGTCGTGCACCAGCGTTCGATGCAGCGCTCGTCGAATACGCCCTGTCGCAGGATGGCCTGGTGCGGGACGACATGATCGCCATCTTCGTCTCCTTCGACGATCGCTACAGCGAGATCCGCTACGGCGCCGAATGGCAGCCGGCGCTCGACGGCACCGTCGAAGCCATCCAGCGCGATACGCTCAACGCCCGGCTGGCGGCTGGCACGGCCAGCGCCGCCTTTGCCGACAGCCTGGTGGCGCTGAACACTGCGATTGATGCAGGCGGCACGGGCGGTGGTGTGCCCTGGATCCTCGGCGTGCCGGTGTTGGCGGGCGGTGGTGCCGCAGGCTGGTGGCTGTTCCGGCGCAGGCGCGCCGCTGCCGCCGAACGTCAGGCCCACGATGCGCGCCGCCGCGAAGTCGGTGTCACGCTGGCGGATCTCGGCGAGCGCATGCGCATCGCACGTGAACAAGCCCGCTTCGATGCCGTCTCGTACAGCGAAGCCGCAGTGACACGGCTCGGCCAGCTGCAGGCCGACGTCGAAGAGCGCTTCGCCGACGCCACCGGGCGCTTCGCACGCGCCGAAGAAATCATCGCCAGCGTGCGCACGCCGGCTGCGCCGCAATACCAGCAGGCCGAGCTGATCTTTCGCGACGTGAGCGCGATCGCCGCCGATGCCGCCAGCGGGCTGGATCGGCTCGCTGGCTTGCGCAACGAGCTCGATGAACACAATCGCCGGGCACCCGAGTTGCTTGGCCGCGCAGCCAGTGCCCTCGCCGATGCCACGACCCGCGTCGGGCTGGCATTCAAGGGCAGCGAGCAGATCATGCGGCCAGCCGCCGAGCTGCTCAAGCGGGCACAGGAGCGCAGCACCGCCCGCGATGCCGCAGCCGCGATCCAGGCTGGCGAGCAGGTGCTGGCGGCCACCGCCGATCTCGAACGCTTCGCCACGCGCCACATGGCACTGCGTCAGCAGATCGCCGACGATCGTGTCGGCGCCACGGCCGTCGTGGCACAGGGCTATCGGATCGACACCGGGCTGGCGGCGTTCAGCCGTGCCGAAGCCCTGCTGGAAGAAGCCGCAGCGACGCTCAATCGCGGCGTAGCGCTGGCGGCCCCCTTGCTCGACCAGGCCGAGCAGGCGCTCGCCGATGGCATTCGCCGGTCGAGTGCATTGCCACAGCTTCATGCATCGATCCAGCGCCGGCTGACGGCGATGCCGGCGGCGCTGACTGCGATCGATGCCCGCCTCAGCGCCGGGCGCCGCGCATTCGACATGGTCGACGAGTTTGCCGAATCGACCTGGCGCGACATCCGTGGCAACGGTAGCGAGGCCGAACGCGCGGCCACCGACGCACGGAGCCTGGTGGCGCAGGCACAGGAGCGCGCCACGCTCACGCAGCAGGAGTTCATCGAGGCGGATGCCGATCTCGATGCAGCCGAGGCGCGGTTGGCCGACGCCGAGGCGCTGATCGGCAGCATCGAGCAGCGCCTGGCCGACCTCGAGGCGGCACGCGCCAGCGCACGCATCGAGTTCGACGAGGCAGCAGCCGAGATCGACCGCGGCTGGGGGTATGTGCGCAGCAATGATGCCGATATCGGGGCGATGCCAGAGCAGCAACTCCAGCAGGCCGCCGGGCTGCTGCAGCGTGCCCGCGAACAGATTGCGCTGGAGCGCCCCGACTGGTTGGCGATCGTGCGCGATGCCCAGGCTGCCAATGCGCTGGCCGACGAGGCACAGGCATCGGCGCGGCGCGAGGTCGACGCGATGGAGACGCTGCGCAACCAGGCGCAGCGTGCTCTGCACCTCGTGGGCACCGAGGTCAAGAAGACCCTGGCATTCGTGCGGCTCCATCAGCCCGACCTGGAAGCAGCACAGGTACAGCGCGCCGAGGGCCTCGGCCGCGAGGCCGAAGCATTGAGTGCGGCGCTCGAACGTGCGACCCAGAGCGAGGACGCTGCCCGGGCGACCGCTTTGCGCGAGGTTACGCGGCGTGCGCAGTCGCTCGAACGACTGGCGCAGGATCAGTTCGGTGCCGCTGAAGCCGCGTTCCAGCGCGCCGAGGAGCAACGCGCCCAGACGCGGGCGGTGCTCGATGCTGCCGACGACCGCATTGATGACGCCCAGTCATCGCTCGATGGCATCATCGCCGGGCCGTCGGGCGTGCGGCACGCGACGCTGTTGCGCGAGGCGCGCCAGAAGCTCGCCGAGGCCCGCCGGCATGCAGCACTGCGCGATGGTGGCACAGCGGCGCGCCGCGCCGCCGAAGAAGCGCGTGCCCTCGCCGAGCGCGTGCGCTCCGATGCCACAGCGTTGCGTCAGCAGCAGGCACTCGCGATGGGCGCCGGTGTCGTCGCACATCAGGCAGCGAACGCGCCGCGACCACAGACGACGCGTCCATCGTCATCCGGTGGTGGTTGGGGTCAGGGTGGCAGCAGCGGTGGCAGCGGCTGGTGATGGCGATGCAGCATCAGCCCGGGTGCTGGCTCACCGCTACCCCGTCAGCGCGCGCAACAACGCCACATCAACCATATGGCGGTAGCGCGACGGCGACAGGCGATGGCGGCGGTCGCCGTCAACGGGGTGCCCCGCCGCGCTGCGCATCAGGTCAGGCTTCGATCTCCCACGGCAGCGCGGCGCGTGCTGTGCGCTCGCCATCAGCACTCCGGACGAGCAGGGAACCGTACAGGAAGAACGCGCCTCGCTCGTCGCATGCATCGCGAAGACAGATGAACTGGCCATCCCGCAGCGTCAGATCGTGACGGCATGCAGGGCAGGTCGCCGCGGCTGGTGTCGTCTCGGGCTGATACATGGAATCCCCTCCGTGAACACATGAAGCCAGCCCCACGCGGGGCTGGCTTCATCGCCGACACTCCTGGCCACATCGCCACAGAATAGCTGGCACAATACCACAGCTCGCGGCGAATGTAAAGCCCACGCGATGCAATCAGGGCTGCAACACGTCGTGAATCGGTACCAGCATGGTGTGTGGCCTCGCTGCGCGTGCCGGGGCAACGACCGACGAACATCGTGGCCTTGAACCGCGCGAATGCAGCCTCACTGCGCGTGCCGGGGCAACAAATCTGGCAGCACTGCAACGCTCGCGTGCCGTCGCTGTCGACCGCTGGCGCTTCCGGCTCTGACGTTGCATCAGCCCTGACGGTATCCACGTGCCAGTTGCACCAGCCTGCCACCTCTGGTATAATCCATCCTTGCAAGTGAAGAGCGTTGCTCTTGCTCCGCCGCATCGCGTGGCGTCGCGCTGCCGCACGATCCGACCGGCGGGGCCTTAGACCACAGGAGGAACCATGCGCGAGCGTCGTCGCGACTACGAGATGATGTACATCATCTCACCCATGCGCACCGGCGAGGAAGAAATCGCCGAGTCCATCAACCGTGTCAACCAATCGATCACCAGCCTTGGTGGCGAAATCACCGCCGTCCAACAGACACCGCCGTGGGGCCGGCGCAAATTCGCCTACGCCATTCGCGAGTACGCCGAAGGCGAGACCAGCCGGCGCATCTTCAACGAAGGGTTCTACGTTCTGGTCAGCTTCACGCTGGCGTCAGCACAACTGAGCGAGCTCGAGCGCAGCCTGAAGCTGAACGACTCGGTGTTGCGACACCTGCTGACGCACGACGAATCGCATCTCACCACCCGACGCATCGAAGAGCGGCGCGAGCGACCCGAGCGACCCGCCGGCGACGGCAGCGACGCCTGAACCGTGCGCATGGTGAAGAGGCGAGGCCGATGAAACGGAGGGCGCACCCATGGCGAAAGACCTCAACAAGGTGCTGATCATCGGTCGGCTGGGCAAGGATCCGGAGATGCGCTACACCGCCGGTGGCAGCCCGGTGACCACGTTCTCGGTCGCTGCTGGCCGTCAGTGGAAGGATGGCACCGGTGAGCTTCACGAAGAGACTGAATGGTTCAGCGTCGTCACGTGGAACAAGCTCGCCGAGATCTGCCACGAGCATCTCCACAAGGCCAGCCGGGTCTACATCGAAGGACGGCTCCAGACACGGCACTGGCAAGATCACGATGGAATCGCACACTATCGCACCGAAGTGGTCGCCAGCGACATGATCATGCTGGATGCGCGTGCTCCGCGCGACACCCACCATGACGAAGTCGAGGGGCGCGACCAGCGGATCGCACGTCGCGATGATGCTGGCGATATCCCGTTCTAGTACACCAAGTGATGGCTTGTGAACGCGACATGGTGTGAATCACGATGGCGCGCTGAATACAGACGAGGGACCCATGAGCGATGATCAGGAGCGGCGGCGTGGCGGAGCTCCAGGCGGGCGACGCAAGTTCGGCACTCGGCGCAAAGTCTGCATCTTCTGCGGCGAGAAGGTCCGACTGGTCGACTACAAGGATGTCAAGCGCCTGCAGCGGTTCGTCTCGGAGCGCGGCAAGATCCTGCCGCGCCGCCGGACCGGTACCTGCGCGCGCCATCAGCGAACGCTGACGGTGGCGATCAAGCGTGCACGCCACATGGCGCTGCTGCCGTTCGTCGCGGCACAGACTCGCGCGTGATGCGTCGGGCGTGGCGACTGGCTTGCCTGCCAGCCGCCACGCCGAAGCACCGTCAAAGCAGGAGGGCGCCTTGCCACCGAAATCATCTCCCGCGGCGCGCCAGGGTCCGCGTGCTCAGCGCACTGCTACCCGCCACGAGCGTGAGGAACGGCGCCAGCGGGCCGTGGTTCTGTTGACGGCCGCCACTGTCGGCCTCGCACTGTTCGCTGTGTTGATCGGGCTGGCCTACGACCAGCTCTGGGTGCCGTCGCGGCCAGTCGCACGGGTTGGTGATGCAACGCTCACCACCGCAGACTACTGGACCGAACGTCGCCGTGATCATGCCCGGACGATCACCCAAAATCTGGCATTTGCCAGCTTCGGCCCCGAGTTCGCTGCCCAGTTTCTCGGCGATATCGGCCGCCTTGATGCCGAGATCGGCCAACTGCGCACCGCCGAGGTTGATCCGGCGGTCGTCGATCGCTGGATCGAGCGTCGTACGTTGCAGCAGGCGGCGCTGCGCGAGTTTGGGGTCACCGTCGATGATGGGGCAGTGGCCCAGGCGTTCATGGCGGTGTACGGCGAGGCGTTTGATCCGACCCCGGATCTGACCAGCCCGGTGCCGCCGCTCCCGACG
>CAIQIY010000124.1 GCA_903871975.1 uncultured Chloroflexota bacterium
CGCGACGCCGGCGATCCGGTTGCGCTGGCCGCCGCCTACGACGCTGCCGGCGCCGACGAGCTGGTGTTCTACGACATCACCGCCAGCAGCGACGAGCGCGCCATCATGGTCGATGTCGTCGAACGCACCGCCGCGCAGGTCTTCATCCCGTTGACAGTCGGTGGGGGGATCCGCACCGTCGACGACATGTACCGCATGCTGCGCGCCGGCGCCGAGAAGGTCTCGGTCAACACGGCTGCGGTGCTGAATCCGGCGCTGATCGAAGCCGGAGCACGCCGCTTCGGCAGCCAGTGCGTCGTCCTGTCGATCGATGCGCGTCGCGCGCCGACCATGGCCGGCGAGCCACCTCGCTGGGATGTATTTACCCACACCGGCCGGGAGCCGCGGCCCACCGGGCGCGATGCCATCGCATGGGCGCGCGAGGGCGTGGAGCGTGGCGCCGGCGAGATCGTGATCAACAGCATGGACGCCGACGGGACCCGTGGTGGCTACGACATCGCGCTGCTGCGTGCCCTGGCCGACACCATTCCGGTGCCGGTGATCGCTTCGGGGGGCGCAGGCACGCCGGCGCACCTCCTGGCGGGGCTGCGCGACGGCGGCGCGGACGCGGTCCTTGCGGCGTCGATCTTCCACTTTGGCGAGTACACCATCGCCGACGTGAAGCGCTTCCTCGAAGCGCATGCCATTCCCGTCCGCTGGTGAATGTCGGGGGCGATGATGGATGTGACGGTGTTGTTTTTTGCTGGCCAGCGCGATATCACCGGCAGCACCAGCCTGGTGGTGTCACTCGCGCCGGGGGCGTGTGTCGAGGACCTGTGGCGCACCCTGGTGCAGCGTTTTCCGCGCCTCGCGCCATTTGGCGCCAGCATGCTGTTCGCCGTCGATCAGGAGTTCGCGACGCGCGAGACGGTGCTCGGCGACGGCGCCGAGGTGGCGCTGATTCCACCGGTGAGCGGCGGCGCGCCTGTGCCGCTGATGCGCGTCACCGATGCGCCGCTTGATCCCGCGATGCTCGTGGCGGCGGTTGCGGCGCCCGATATGGGGGCGACCGTCACGTTTGCGGGGGTGGCGCGCGACAACTTCGCCGGCCGGGCTACGGCGTCGCTGGAGTATCAGGCGTATCAGCCGATGGCCGAACAGGTCCTGGCGTCGATCGCTGCCGATGCCCGCGCGCGCTTCGGGACCGGCGCCATCGCGATCCATCATCGCATCGGGCACCTCGCGATCGGCGAGACGGCAGTCCTCGTCGTGGTCGCAGCGGCGCACCGCCGTGCCGCCTTCGCTGCCGCCGAGTGGATCATGGATCGCGTGAAACAGATCGCACCGATCTGGAAGCGTGAGCATTGGGCCGATGGTACGGCCGAATGGATCGGCGACGAACACACGCGGCCACGTGACAGCGCATAGCTACCGGGCGGTGTGCGCTGCCGCAAGCACGTGACACCCGGTTCACTGCATCAACATCTCGAAGTTTGGCCGCTCGTCGCTGCCCGAGATCCGACGCGTCAGCCGCTGGACCGTCCGCAGCGTCTCTTCGCCGATCCAGAATGTCAGCAGCGCGCCGACCACGATGCCGATGGCGCTGCCGACCGCCGCACCGAGCGCGAAGATCAGATAGCGCGCGTGTTTGTTGGATTCCATGCTTCCCTCACTGGACGACGACCACCGGCACGGCGCGGCTCCACAGCCGCTCGATTCGGTAGTAGTCGCGGAGCGCCGACGAGAACAGATGCACGACGAGGTCGCCATAGTCGAGGACGATCCAGCCGCTCGCGGGCACCCCTTCGATGCGTGGGCTCCAGCCGAACTCGGCGCCGACACCTTCGTCGATGGCGGCCAGGATCGCCTTGAGCTGTCGTTCGTTGTCGGCCGAACAGATGACGAAAAAGTCGGTGAACGCCGCCAACGCCCGCAGATCGAGCAGGGTGATGTCGCTGGCCTGCTTCTCGTCGGCGAGCTCGACGACGCGCCGGGCGACGGTGATTGGTTCGATGAACGTATCGCTGGACAGATGCGGCCCCCTTTCGTCCCGTGATTCTAGCAGATCCGGCACGGTCTGACAAGAGCCCTGTGATTCTGGTGGGGCGTTATCCGCGGTGTGCGGTCGCCTGCGGGCCCTGACTGCACGCCGCCGCGCGCTCGCGCCCGGCCCCAGGCTCCCACATCGCACGGGCGGCGGCCGGGCAGCTGCAGTCAACCGGCTGGCATGCGCAGGATCAGCGGGATGAGCGGCTCGATCATGCCGCTGAATGGCGCGACGATCAGCGCCGCCAGTCGTGAGCCGGCCAGCAGATCGCGGACACCGGCATCGCTGAAGGCATAGACGAAGTGAAACAATGCGGTACAGATCAGGCACCCCTGCAGGGCACCGATGAGCGCACCACCGGCCTGATCGAGCCAGCCGAAGAACAGCAGATTGACCACCCGGTGCAGCACCGAGGCCAGCAGGCTGACCAGGCTGCTCACGGCGAGAAAGACGATCACATAGCCGGCGATCGATGTCAGCGCCGCATCGTCGACTACTGCGGTCAGGGCGACGCCAACCTCGCCGCCATACCGGCCGGCGAGGATGACCGCCACGATGACACCGATGATCCCTGCCAACTGGCGGATGAGCCCGTGATAGAAGCCGAGCGTCGTCGCGCCGCCGACGACGACGATGAGCGCCAGATCGACGTAGGTCATCGCTGCCTCCTGTCACACCATGCCGCACTGGATGCTGCCCTACTATACACGACCAGCCCCGGGGCTGTGGCATGCCTTCCGGGCTCGACGGGCAGGATCATCCGTGGCGCGGCATGGCGGCTCGTCGGGCCCGGCGGGTGCGGGCACCGCAGGCTCATCCGAGCAGCGAGACGAGTGGGTCGATCACGCGGCCAAACGGCGCGCACGTGGTCACAGCCGCGGTCGCGCCGGCCAGCAGGTCGATGCCATCGGCGTTGGTGCTGCCACAGTTGCCGGTGCTGCGGAAATCGGCGAACAGCATGAAGATCTGCACCAACGCGATGAATCCGCCGCCGAGCGCATTGAACCACCAGTAGTACTCGAACGTGTCGTCGTCGTGCTCCAACGTGTTGTTGGCGAAGGTGCCCAGTGCCTTGGCCAGCAGCCAGGTCAGCCCATGGATCCCCGCAAAGGCGACCACCAATCCGACGATCAACGTCGGCTCCAGGCGGTCGATACCAGCCGTGAGCGCGCCGAACACCGGGTTGGCCATCAGGAACGAGATGCCATGCCTTGCGGCGAGGCTGGCCGATGCGGCGATGCCG
>CAIQIY010000125.1 GCA_903871975.1 uncultured Chloroflexota bacterium
ATCACGGCCGCCATGAGGCGCAGGACACCGCGCGTGCGCTGGAACTTGAGCAGCGTCGACCAGTCGGTGTACAGGCGGTCGAAGATCTCGGGGTGGATGGGAAATGCCGCCTGAATGCGCCGCTCGTAGTCGCCGCCCTTGCATTCGGGCGGAAACTCGGCGCCTTGCGCCTGGTAGAGCTCGGAGAATGCCCGCGCAGTGACATCGCGCTGCTTGAACGCATCGGCACTGGCCAGCGGCTCGAACAGTCGGCGCCGCACGATCTCGAAGCCCTCCTCGGCAGTCGCCGGCCGCCACGACGACTCGATGCGCCCGACGACGTTGCGCAGCCGGTCGAGCGCCTCGCGCCCACGGATGCCACCGACCTCGGCGTCGTCGCTGTGGGTGTGTGGCGAACCGGCCGTGTCGGACGATGGCAGCGAGATGACGAGCAGACAGTTGTTGGCGAGTTTGGCCGACTCGGTGAGGGCCTGGGCGAAGGTGAACTGTGTCTCGAACCCGCCCGCCGGCAAGGTGCTCTGGTCGTGGAGCTGCCGCGCATAGGCGACCCATTCGTCGATCAGGATCAGGCATGGGCCGTATTCCTTGAACAGTTCGCGCAGCAGGTCGCCCGGGTTGGTGGCGTGCTGGTCGTCGGCCTGCATGCGCGCGAACGCCGGCGGGCCGCCGAGTTGCCACGCGAGCTCGCCCCACAAGGTGCGCACGACGGTGCCGTCGGGCTTGATCGCAGGGTTGCCGGGCGAGAGTTTGTTGCCGACGAGCACCACGCGGCGCGCACGCGGCAGCTGCTGCACGCCGGCCTCGGCCAGCACCGAGTCGATGCCCGGCAATGTGCTCGGGGCGACGCCCGAGAACAGGTGGTACAGCGCCAGCATCGAGTGCGTCTTGCCACCGCCGAAGTTGGTCTGCAGCTGCACGACCGGGTCGCCGCCCGTGCCCGCCAGGCGCTGCACGCCGCCGACGAGCAGCCGCCGCAGGCTCTCGGTCAGGTAGGTGCGGCGGAAGAATTCGGCCGGCTGGCGGTATTCGTCGGAACCTTCGCCCAGATGCACTTGCCACAAGTCGGCTGCGAACTCGGCCTGCTGGTAACGGCCGCTCGCGACGTCGGCATGCGGCGTGACGACCTCGCGCCAGGGCTTGAGCGTGCCACTGGTGGCGTCGACCAGCATGCTGCCCACCCTGCGCCGTTCGCTGCGCAGCTGCTCGTCGATGGTCAGCCGCCGCAGCTCCTCGCGCATGCGCTCGACTTCGTGGGCTTCGCCGGCCGCCACGGAGGTCAGCAGGCGCGATATCGAGTCGAGGGTGCGCTCGGCGTCGCGGCTGGAGAACTGGCGCTGATGGGCCCAGGTGTTGCGTGCGTCGCGCAGTTCCGAGACGAGCGAACGCTCGGCGCGGCCCAGCGTGCGGCTGAAGACCTCGTGCCAGGTTTCCCACATCAGCCGGAGCAGTGCGGCGGCGTCGCAGTGCCGGATATGCGTGATGCCCGGCAGCGGGTCCTTGATGCGAATCTGCACGGTATCGAATGTCAGCGCGCCCATCGCGATGGCTGCCTGGACTTCGCGCTCGGCGTATGGCGCGAGCCCTGCCCGCAACAGGTCCAGCGCTCGGCCGACGCGTTCGTGGTTGGTGGTCGCCATGTGGTTACTCCTCTCTCTCGAACATTGCTCCCTGCGTGAGCGCGCCGCTGCCACCGGTGGTGGCGAGCCGCGCGATCTCGGACCAGCTCTGGACCAGGCCGTTGTAGGCCAGCGCCTCGCTGGTGCGCTGTGCGCGCTCGCAGGCGACATACAGCCGATAGGCCAGCTCGCGCGCGACGTCGGCCCGCGCGCCGAGGCGGCTGATCAGCGCGGCAGCCGCCAGCTCGCCGCCCGTCGCCGCCACGCGGATCAGGTGGTGCACCACCTCCCACGCGCTCACCCGCGCATCGTGCGCCGGGTCCCAGTCGGCCGGCAGGTCCTCCGGGCGATACAGCCGCACCTTGCCGCGCTTCGCCTCGACGATCCCCGCCGCGACCAGGCCCGCCACGCTGGTGTTCTTCGACTTGGACAACTGCTCGGCCACGCCGTACTCGCCCTCGGCGAAGCCGTGCTGGTCGAACCAGGTGAGCGCCCAGCGGCTGTCGGCATCGAAATCGCCCTCCTGCTCGGCCAGCGCCTCGTCGAGCGTCTCGTTGATCAACGCCAGCGCCTCGCGCACCGTCAGCGCGCGGCCCTGCGCATCGCGCACGCTGGCATAGCGCGTGAAGATGCCCATGCCCGGCCCGATCGCCGCCTGCGCCAGATCGACCGGCGCGATGTTGCCGCGCTGCAGGTCGGCCAGCGCCGCCGGCAGCTCGGCCTTCAGCGCCGCCACGAACTCGCGGCGCGTGGCGATCGGCGCCGCCGCCGGCCGCGCCCGGCACACCAGCACGATGCTGGTGGCGAGCGCGTTGGTGCCGAGGCTGGTGGAACGAGCTTCACGCTCTGTTCGTATTGGCCAGGTACCATTGATGCTGAAACCAGCGCGGATCACCGCATCGAGGAACGTCTCCCAGCCGGTGCTCGTGATACCTTCTGCCGTCTCACTCTCGGTCTGCTTGAACGCATAGTAGATCGTCACCGGGAAGGCGGGATGTGTTTGCTCGGCAAGATGACGCATCACACGTGTCATGCCGGCGAGGAAGAACGCCTCGGCCTGCTCTTTGCCACCGTGGCGATACGGCGTGGCGACCAGCTCCTCGGCCTTGGGCACCGCCAGCGTGGCGAACAGCGTGGGGAACAGCGGGCGCAACGA
>CAIQIY010000126.1 GCA_903871975.1 uncultured Chloroflexota bacterium
CGGTTCCTCGCCAGCGAAGGGCTGCCGAACGGATGAATCGTCAGGAGATCATGTGATGCAGTATCGACAACTCGGCACCGCCGGCGTACGCGTCTCGGCGATCGGCATCGGCACCAACCAGTTCGGCGGCAAAGTCGACCAATCCGGGGTCGATGCGATCGTCGGCACCGCGCTGGAGCTGGGCATCAACCTGCTCGACACCGCCGACATCTACACCGGCGGCCGCTCGGAAGAGACGCTCGGCGTGGCGTTGCAGGGCCGGCGTCACCAGTTCGTGCTGGCGACCAAGGTCGTCATGGCGACAGGGCCGGGCACGAACGAACGCGGCGCCTCGCGCTATCACATCTTCCAGGGCATCGACGCCAGCCTGCGGCGATTGCAGACCGACCACATCGATCTGTACCAGCTGCACAGTTTCGATGCGACGACGGCGCTCGACGAGACGATGCGCGCGCTCGACGATCTGGTCCGCGCCGGTAAGGTGCGCTACATCGGCGCGTCGAACTTTGCCGCCTGGCAGCTGGCCACGGCCAACACCAGCGCGGCCTTGCGCGGCTGGTCGCCGTTCGTCACGGTGCAGAATCACTACCACATGGTCGAACGCGAGCTCGAACGCGAGGTGCTGGGCTATTGCGATGCCAGTGGCGTCGGGATCCTGCCGTACTTCCCGCTGGCCGGCGGCTTCCTCACCGGCAAGTACCGCCGTGGCGAGCCGGCGCCGGCTGGCACGCGCGGCGCGACCAGCACGTATGTCCAGCGCTACATGACCGATGCCAACTTCGACATCGTCGACCAGCTGACGGGCTGGGCGGCCGAGCGCGGCCACACCATGGGCGATCTGGCGCACGCCTGGCTGCTGGCACGGCCACGCATCGCGTCGGTGATCTCGGGCGTCACGTCGGTCGCACAGCTGCGGCTGAACGCCGCCGCAGCCGATTGGGCGCTGGGCAGCGAGCTGGCCGACGTCGAGCAGATCCTGCGTGGCACACCGTGAGCTCGCGGCACCGCCGCCAGGGGAGCGAGGCAGATCCATGAGTCAGACGATCGGCATCGGCATCATCGGCATGGGTTGGATGGGCGAGACCCACAGTCGCGCATACCGCGCCATCGCCGACCGCTTCCACGACGGCGGTGTTCAGCCACGGCTGGTGATCTGCAGCGACGCTGTCGCAGCGCGGGCGCTGGCGGCCCAGCGGCGCTTCGGCTTCGAGCAGGCAACCACCGACTGGCGCGATGTCGTGGCGCATCCGGCGGTGCAGGCGATCAACATCACTGCGCCCAATGGCATGCACCTCGAGCTGGTGCGGGCGGCAGCAGCGGCCGGCAAGCACGTCCTGTGCGAGAAGCCGGTCGGCCGTGGCCCGGACGAGACGCTGCTGGCGTGGCAGGCGGCCCGCGCCGCCGGTGTCCAGACGCTGGTTGGCTACAACTATCGCTGGGCACCGTTGGTGCAGTACGCCCACAGCCTGCTGGCTGCCGGGCGGCTCGGCCGGATCACACGCTACCACGGGCGCTTTCTCAACGGCTACGCCGGCGATCCGCTCGGCCTCCTGTCGTGGCGCTTCGATGGTGCCCAGGGCCTCGGCACGCTCGGCGACCTGATGTCCCACGTGATCGACATGGCGCTGTGGCTGGCTGGCCCGATCAGCGCGCTGGTCGCCGATCGCGAGACCTACGTCCGGCAACGGCCGCTGCCACAGCCAGGCGTCGGCACGCACTATGATCGTGGCCGTGCCGATGATCCGCATGGCGCGGTGACCAACGAGGATCACGTGCTCATCATGGCGCGCTTCGCCAGCGGCGCGCGCGGCACGCTCGAGGCGTGTCGCGTGGTCAACGGCGCGAAGTGCGACATGGGCTTCGAGATCCACGGCACCGATGGTGCGCTGCGCTGGACGATGGAGCGCATGAACGAATTGCAGCTGCAGTGGCGTACGGCTGATCCGGCCCAGGACGGCTACACGACGCTGTTGAGCGGGCCGGCACATCCCGATCACCGCCGGTTCAACCCGGCCTGGGGCCTCAATCTCGGCTACGACGACCTGAAAGTCATCGAGGCCGAACGGTTCCTCAGCGCGATCGCCAGCGGCGTGCCGCAGACGCCCGGCCTCGCCGAGGCTGCCGCAGTCGCGCGGGTGCAACAGGCGGCAATCGACTCGTGGCACAGCGGTCAGTGGCACGACGTCGCCATCGACCCACAGTGACGCGCGCCGGCACCGTGCTCAGCGCATCAGCGGTGCCAGCGCCAGGACCTCCGCGCGATGCGCTGCCATCTGGGCCGCCAGCTCGGCGCTGGGCGCCTCGGCGAGGCGTTGGCGCTTCTGCGCCAGGTCGGCGCACGCGCCGAAGAAGCGGCGCGCCGTCCTGCTGCGGAGCCGCGCACGTGTCTGCCCCCAGAAGCTGCATGCCAGTGCGTACTGTGCGGCCGTGAGCACGCCCGCTTCGAGCTCGGGGCGCAGGTGCTCGCGCAGCCAGCGCTGCTCGCGGCGCACTTCCCACAACACCGCCAGCAGCGCCAGCGCCCACCCCAGCCAGTCGGTCAGGAACATCAGGATGATCGCGCCAGGTGCCCCGCTCAGTGCGCCCAGCGTCGCCAGGCCGTTGTGCAGCGCATGCAACCCGATGCCGGTCAGCCAGCCCAGCGCCGGCCACGCGATCCGCGGCAGCCAGTGGTGGCTGCGGATCGCAGCGGCGATGCCCGCGCCGATGCACGCGGTATACACCGCATGGCCCCAGCCGCCGAGGATCACGCGCAGGCCGAACAGCGCCAACATCGCGTCGTAGCCACCTTCGAGATACTCGGAGAACAGATACAGGACATTCTCGGTGGCGGCGAACCCCAGGCCGACGATGGCGCCGTACACCAGCCCGTCGAGCAGGGTATCGAACTCGTGGGGTCGCAGCAGCGCCAGCAGCGCCAACGCGGCACCCTTGAGCGATTCTTCGACCAGCGGCGCAATCAGCACCGTGCCAGTCACGTCGGCGACGTCCTCGCCGACGAACAGCGCCAGGCTCCATTGCAGCGCCAGGCCCCACACCAGTGCGCCAATCGTGGCGACGAACGCACCCCAGGCGAAGGCGCCGACCAGCAGGCGCATCGGCTCCTTCTCGAATCGGTCGAGCCAGTAGACGATGCTGGCATAGGCGAACGCCGGGCCGATGCTCAGCACGCACACCAGGGCAAACGCGACCATCTCTTCTCCCCCCGCCGGTTGATCGGCACGGTGCGGCCATCCGTGGCCAGCAGCCGCTCACTGCCGATCATACACGACCGGCGGACTGTGTCGCGCACCAAGCCAGCCCGGGTGTGCGTGGTACGCCGCTGGGCAAACCCCGCCTATGTTCCGCGCAGGGCGCGCAGCAGCAGTGGCCACTCACGGAACGCCGTGAGCATCAGCACCAGCTTGACGCCCAACGGCGCGACGACGAACAAGCGCAGCATCGTGCCCGCCACCGTCGCGGCCGTGCCCCGATCCGACAGGAACTCGCGCCAGCGCGTGGACGGCAGGCGAAAGAACGCCGCGAAGAACGCGCTGAGCGTCGCCTGATTCATGCGCAGCAAGGCAGCCAGGCCAAACTCGTAGAGCGCCAGGCGGCGGCGTTGGTCGGGCGGCCAGACGGCCTGCCACGCCGCGCTGGCTGCCTGCTCGGCCGAGACACCCGCCTCGAAGACTGCGGCGAGCACGCGGGCGACGCGTGGCGCGCGCCGCAATGCCGCACCGACGAGGAACCCGGACGCTGGATGGACCATGCCGGCAGCGGCGCCGAACCCGATCAGGCAGCCATCACGCTCGGGGATGCCGCCATTCATCGGGAACAGGCAGCGCTCGATGTGCTCGGTGGCATCGATCGTCGCCCCAGCCTGCGCCAGGCGCGCCTCCAGCCGCTGTTGCAGCACATCAAAGCCCACCGCCGGCGCCGCGGCCAGCGAGGTCTCCTCGACGAAGCCACGGCCAGCGCCGAGATCCATCGCGTAGAGAAAGGTCGGCGTACGCTCACGGCCACCACGCGCGCCCGTGGCCGGGCGGTAATCCATGAACACGGCCGCGCCGGCGGGCACGGGCATGTCGCGAATCTGCCCGACGACGCCGTAGGCGGCCTGCCAGGCGACCCGTGGCCCGAGCGGCCGGCGCAACAACGCCGGCTGGTGGCCAGTGGCATCGACGACCACACGCGCCGCGAATGTCGGGCCCTCGTGCGTGACGACGCGCGCGCCCCCGCCCGCCGAATCGATGCTGGCGGCGCTGCCGCGGTACCAGATCACCTGGTTCTCGGCGGCGCGTCGGTGCAACTCGCGCTGCAACGCATCGTTGTCGAACCAGCCATAGCTGCGACCAAGCGCGATCGTCGTGCCGCCGGCGATCACGCGTACATCATCCCAGCGCGGCCCGAGCGTCGCCAACAGCGCCGGATCATCCAGCTCGTCGAGCCACACTCCGTACGTGTTGCCCCAGGGCAGCGTCTCGTCGGGTGTCAGCACGGCCACGTCGAGCCCGGCCGCCCCACAGGCGGCGGCGAGGCAGACCCCCGCCGGACCACTGCCCACGATCAGGACATCGTGCATGTCGTCCCTCCTGAGGAGTCGCGCGCCAGCGACCACGCGGGTGCCGGCCGTGGCCGGCACGCTCGATCACACCAGAAACGCACCGTCGCGGTAGAACAGCTCGCCATCGGCGTAGGCTTCACCCTGGCGCATGTCGCAGATCAGATCCCAGTGCAGCGCCGACACGTTGCGCGAGCCCGTCTCGGGATAGCCGGCACCCAGCGCCAGATGGATCGTCCCGCCGATCTTCTCGTCGAACAGGATATTGCGGCTGAAGCGGGTGATGTCGTAGTTGGTGCCGAATGCCACCTCACCGAGCCGCCGTGCGCCCTCGTCCATCGCGAGCAACGACTGCAGCAGATCCTCACCCCTAGCGGCCGTCGCACGCACGACGACGCCGTCTTCGAACCACAAGCGCACGTCTTCGACCGCACGGCCGGCGTAGATCGCCGGGAACGAGAAGCGCACATGGCCGTTGGTGCGTTGCTCGTCGCAGCTCGAGAAGACCTCGCCATCGGGGAAATTACGATCGCCGAAGCAATTGACCCACTGGCGGCCATCGATCGCGTAGGTCAGATCGGTATCGGGGGCCACCAATCGGATGCTGCGGCGCGTCGCGAGATAGTCGGCGATGCGCTGTTGTTCGGCCGCCGACGCACGCCACGCCGCCACCGGGTCCTCGTGGTTGAGCTTGCATGCCGCCCAGACGAACTCGGCGTAGTCTGCGAGCGACATGTCGGCATCCTGGGCGGCAGCATTGGTCGGGAACAATGCCACGCACCAGCGGATATCCTGTTCGGCGGCGCGCTGCATGATGCGCTCCTGCAGCGGCCGTGTCGCGCGGCGCCGGCGCGCAATGCGGTCAGCGTCGACGCCGCTGAGCGAGCGGGTATTGTCGCTGGCCATGATGCGAATGGTCGCATCGATCGTCTCGACCTCCTGCAACGCCATCGGCGACACATAGTCGAGCTGCGCATCAGAGCCGTGGCGATCCAGCAGCTCCTCGGTCTCTTCGAGCGTGAGCTGAACCAGCGGATGCGCGCCGACCGCCAGGGTCTCGCGGTACAGCGCCCGCACCAGCGGCGCAGCCGCCGGCGTGGTCACGATGCGAAAGACATCGCCGGGCTGCAGCGCCAGCGAGTACTGCACCAGCACGCGTGCCATCCGATCGATGCGGGGGTCGTTCATGAGTGGTCCTTTCTTGTGAGGTCGGCCAGCAGGGCATCGTGCAATGCCGCGCCGAGGCGTACCGTATCGTGACGGATCGTGTCCTGTTTCTGCCACAACACCCGGTCGGCGCCGCCATCCTCGCCGAGCGGGCGCGCCACGACGCGCGGCCCGAGCGCCGCCACCGCCGCGACGACCGCATCATCGACCAGCAACGGTGCCAGGCCCTGCGCCGCGAGGCGCTCGCGGGTCGCCGCATCGACCGGCCCGGTGTTGAGCAGCACGGCCGACAGGCGCGCCGGCGCGATCGCCGCGATCACGCGCCGCACATGCCCGACCACATCGACCGTCTCGGTCTGCCCGGTCTGGGTGGTGGTGTTGGCGACATACACCAAGGCGCCGTGGCTGGCGGCGAGTGCCGCGGCCATGCCGTCGAAGGCCAGCGTCGCCAACACCGTGGTGAACAGGCTGCCGGGGCCGATGACCACCAGATCGGCGTCGCGCAGTGCGTCGCACACGGCGGCGGTGGCCGGTGCCGGTGGTGCCAGAAAGACGCGCGCGATGGCGGGTTTGTCGGGGCCGCGCACCGCCAGTTCGCCATCGACGCGGCGGCCATCGGCCAGCATGGCGCACAGCTGCGTATCGTGATGCGACACCGGCAGGACCGTCACCTGGCTGTCGGCCAGCCGGGCCACCTGCTGCACCGCCGCGCCGAAATCACCGCCGACCTGCGCCAACGCGGCGATCAGCAGATTGCCGAAGGCCATTCCTTCGAGCTGGGGGACTGCGCGACCATCGAAGCGGTGCTGCAGCAGCGCGGCGATCACAGCATCGCCGGCGAAGGCCGCGATGGTGGCCCGCAGATCGCCCGGCGCCGGTATCTGCCCGATCGCCCGCGCCAACCCGGTCGAACGGCCGGTATCCGTCACCGCGATCACGGCAGTGCGTGCCCCGGCGAACCCGGCGACCGCGCGCAGCACCTGGGTTGCACCACCACCGCCGCCGATCGCGACGACGCGCGGCCTCATGGTCGGTTCCATCAGCCCCCCGATTCCAGCGATACGGCCGGGCGCGCATCGGTCGCGAGCCGTGCCCGGTCGCCCCGCGTCATCACAAAGACCTCGCGCAGGATCGCCTCGAGTGGCGCGCTGAGCGTCTGCTTGCGGCGCGCCATCACGCGTCGCGTGACATCGACCATCGCGTCGATGCGATACTCGCGGAACACTTCGCCACCCCAGGTGAATGGCGGAATGGTCTTGGGCGCGAAGTGCACGCCGAAGATGTTCGAGCCGGTTCCGATCATCGCGCCGCCGTTCAGGTGGACCCCGATGCCCAGCTTCACGTGGTCGGCCAGAAAGCAGCCGAGCTTCAGCACCCCGCTGTCGACCTGGCCAGCGCCGCCGAGTGCGACGCGGATCGTGCCGTAGGTGTTCTTCAGGTCGCTGTTGGTGGTCATCGCACCGATGTTGACCCACTCGCCGAGATAGGCATGCCCGAGGAAGCCATCGTGATGTTTGTTGCTGTAGCCCTGCACGATGCTCGCCTCGACTTCGCCACCGATGCGGCACACTGGCCCGAGGGTCGTCTCGCCGCGGATGCGTGCGCTGGCGACGATCGTGCCGGGGCCGATGGCGCATGGGCCGCTGATGACGCTGAAGGGTTCGATGTGCGCGGCATCGATCACGATCGGGCCATCGCGGGCATCGAGCACCAGGGGGCCGTCGAGGCGCGCCGCGGGGTGGATGTGGATGCGCTCGGGTGCGCGCAGCACCACGCCGTCGTGCGTCGGGCGCTGCTCGGCGGCGCTCGGCCACAGCCCGTGCTCGCGCCACACGGCCACATCACCGACGATCTGCGCACCGTTCGCCACGATCAGATCCCACGGGTTGGTCAGCACCGTCGTCGCCACGTCGACGACCCGGGCGAAGCGGCGGAGTTCGTGCAGTGCAGCGGCGCCCTGCTGCTCGAGCAGTGCGGCGAAGATCGCACTGGCGAGCGCCGGCGTCAGCCGGGCACCCAGCATGATCTCGACGCCACCGGCATCGGTGACGAACACCGTGTTGGGCGGGGCTGCGCGCAACGCCGGCAACCACGCCAGATCCAGTGCCCGACCATTGACCAGCACGAGTGGCGCGCCACTCGCCAGCAATCCGAGTGGCCAGCGGCCCGCGCCATGCACTGCCGCCAGATGGGCCCGGCAGATCCCCGCCGGTTCGCTGCCGCTCAGCAGCGCAACCCGCTCGCGCAACGTGAACACACCGCAGCGCATGTCGTACAGCGGCCGCGTGTAACTCAGCGGCACGAACCGTCCGGCCGCCTCGTCTTCGAACAGCACCAGCAGTTCAGCCACGACGAATGATCTCCTGCACTGCTGCGATCAGCTTGTCGGGATCATGGCGCAACACACGCACCGTGCGGCTCTCGCCCGGCCGATCGAGCGACGCCGTCAACTGCACCACCGACGATGCGACGTCGGCCTCGACGACGATCGAGCCTTCGACCATCACATCGCGCATCGTGACCCGCTCCATCGCGGGCACCACGGTCTCTTCGTACTCCTCGGGGCTGAGCGTGACCGGGCTCTGGTTGGCGGCGGCATAGATGCGCTGCACTTCGGGCTCGATGCGCTGCGCATTGACCAGCACATAGTCGGGGGCGAAGCCGGCAAACTGGCGGAACTGCCGGATGTGATCGGCCACGCCAAAGCCATGCGTCATGCCGGGTTCGGTCATCAGGCTGCAGATGTAGATCGTCCGTGCCCGACGCGCCGCCAGGGCCTCGCGCACCTCGGGGATGGCCAGCGTGGGGATGATGCTCTCGAACAGGCTGCCCGGGCCAAGGATGATGACGTCGGCACCGCGCAGCGCCGTCAGCACCGCCGTCGGCACCGGCGTCGGCGGCCGCGCCAGCGCGACATCGACGACATGGCGCGCTGCGAGATCCTCGCGGTGCGAGATGTTCTCGGCGATATCGTGGACGCTGCCGTCGTCGAGGGTCAGCAGCACCGGAATCGGCTCGATCGTCGGTGCGACGAAGACGACATTGGTGAAACTGAACAGGCTGGAGGCGCGGTAGTAGTACTCGACCGGATCCTGCACCGGGATGATGCAGGTCATCCGCGCGACCGCCCGCCCGAGGCTGGCGGGGATGAGCAGCCCGGCGCCGCCCGAGATCACGGCGATCTGCGGCGGCGCAGTGGCGCGCGTGTAGCCCAGCACCATCTCGCCGGTGGTGCTGCGCGCATCGAGCTGGATGACCGCCACGCCGCTGAGACGCCAGATGCCCAGGCCGAGCAGCACGCAACCGATTGCCAGCGACATCAGCCCGCGCACCCACAATGGCAGAAACTGCAGCATCATGTAGTGGAAGATCGGTGGCAAGGCGACGACGCGATACGAATAGGCCAGCAGATACGCGATCCCCAACGAGAGCGCCACCACGCCGCCGAAGGTCAGCGCCAGCGGCCGCGCCAGGCTGCGCAACGCGGCCAGCCGCGTGATGATTGAGTGCACGGCAGCCCTCCCTGGTGCGGCCATCAGCGACGAAACTCGGTGAGTGCATCGATGATCAGCGCACGAATCTCGGCGACACGCTCGGGCGTGTGTGCCTCAAAGCGCGTCGTGATCACCGACTCGGTGTTCGATGCGCGGATGAGCCCCCAGCCGTCGGGAAAATCGATGCGCACGCCATCGATGCGGGTGACCTCGTAGTGTGGCGACAAGCGGTCGCGCACATAGTCGACCGCCGCAAACTTGCGGTCTTCCGGGTATTCCAGGCGATCCTCGGGCACCGACGGCAACGGCGGATACGGCGCCAGCGCCTCGACCAGCGACTGACCGCTGCGCTCGAGCGCCGCCAGCAGCCAGCACGCCGCGAAGGTGCCATCGTCGCAGTGATGATGTGGCAACCGGGCGAAGATATGACCGCTCAGCTCGCCGGCGAGCGGTGCGCCGAGTTCGCGCATCTTCTGCGAGCCATTGGTGTAGCCGGTCTTCCACATCACCGGCGTGCCGCCAGACGCGCGAATGGCATCGCGCAGCACGGTACTGCACTTGACGTCGAACACGATCGGCGCCGGGCCGTTGGCCAGCGCATCGCGCGCCAGCACGATCATCGTGCGATCGGCAAACACCATCGCGCCACTGCCATCGACGACGCCCAGCCGGTCGCCATCGCCATCGAGGCTGACGCCCAACTCGGCGCCCACCGCGCGCACGTGTGCTTTCAGGTCGCGCAGATTCTCTTCCTTGAGCGGATCGGGATGGTGGTTGGGGAAATGCCCATCGGGCTCGATGTAGAGCGGCACCACCTCGCAGCCGATCGCCTCGAGTGTACGCAACCCGAGCGGCCCGGCGACGCCATTGCCACCATCGAGCACCACGCGCACCGGCCGAGCGAGCCGGAAGTGCGTCACCACATCTGCGATGTAGGCCGCAGTCATGTCGCGCTGCTCGTAGCCACCCACCACCGCCGCATCGGGCGGCAGATCGCCGAGCGCCAGCGCCGCCACCTGGCGCAGCTCCTGGCTCGAGAGCGGTTCGCCGCCGTACACCGGGTCCGACTGGCGCAGCTTGAGGCCGTTGAACTCGGGCGGATTGTGGCTGGCCGTCACCACTGCGCCACCGTCGGCGCCGAGATACGAGACCGCGAAGTACATCAGCGGCGTCGGTGCCATGCCGATGTCGATCACATCGCAGCCGCTGGCGCGCAGCCCACGGACGAGGCCGGCGGCGAACGACGGCGAGGTGAGCCGGGCATCATGGGCGACCACGATGCGCCGCCGCTGGCTGCGCTGGAAGTAGGCACCCGCTGCACGGCCGAGCACTTCGTAGACCGCAACCGTGAGCTCGCGGTCGACGATGCCACGAATATCATAGGCGCGAAAGATCGCCGGACTGACGACAACTCCCATGCGATGCGTCCTTATCATCGTGCGAACGGCCGTGCCGGCCGCGCTGGTGGCCCCTGGATCGTGGTGCCCCCGGACGGACTCGAACCGCCGACACATGGTTTAGGAAACCATTGCTCTATCCACCTGAGCTACGAGGGCACGCGCGCATTCTATGGTCGCCGCGCCGACACTGTCAAGCGGTTGACCACCGCCGCCGAGTGTGCTAGCATTGGCGCGGCTGGCGCGATGTCGGTGCGACGGCGACAACCGGGCGGGCCCATGTGGCAGTCGCGACTGCAGCATCGGCGCGTCGCGCTGCCGGGGGCGCGTCGGCCTGACCAGCCACCACACCAGAGCCCCCGGCCGTGAGCGATCGCACACTCACGGCCGTCGTGATTCATGCGACGAACAGGCGTCGCACCCGATGCTGAACCGGAGGATCCGATGCCCGAGACCATCCTCGTCGCCGTCGCCTGGCCGTATGTCAACGGCCCGTTCCATGTTGGCCACCTCGCCGGCGCCTACCTACCCGCCGACATCGTCGCGCGGTTCGAGCGCATGCGCGGCAATCGGGTCTTGATGGTCTCGGGGTCGGACTGCCACGGATCGCCGATCACGCTCGCTGCCGAGCGCGAGGGCGTCGCGCCGCAGGAGATCATCGCGCGCTTTCACCCGACGTTTCTCAAGACGTTCATGACGTTGGGCATCAGTTTCGACCTGTTCACCCAGACCTACACCGAGAACCATTACCGCGTGACGACGGAGCTGTTCCTCACCCTGCTGGCGAACGGCTATCTGTATCGCGACACGATGACCGGCAGCTACTCCGAGACCCTCGGCCGCTTCCTGCCCGACCGGTTCGTCGAGGGGCGTTGCCCGACCTGTGGCAACCCCCGGGCACGTGGCGACCAATGCGACCAGTGTGGCCAGTTGCGCGATCCGCAGGAGCTCGGCGAGCCGCGTTCCATCCTGGATGGCGCGCCGATCACGTTTCGCCCGACCGAGCACATGTTCCTCGATCTGGCGCGCCTCGAGGCGCCGCTGCGCGCCTGGCTCGACGGCAGCGATCGCAGTGGCTGGCGCCCCAACACGCTGGCGTTCACGCAGAACTGGCTGCGCGAGGGGTTGCACGGCCGCGCAATCACGCGCGATCTGGAGTGGGGCGTGCCGGTGCCGATCGCCGATCCGGCATTCGCCGACAAGCGCATCTACGTCTGGTTTGATGCGGTCATCGGGTATTACTCGGCGCCGTTCGAATGGGCCGAGCGCCGCGGCACACCCGATGCCTGGCGCGACTGGTGGGTGCCGGCAGCCGATGGTACGACGCCGCGCAGCTACTACTTCATCGGCAAGGACAACATCCCGTTTCACACGATCATCTGGCCGGCGATACTGCTCGGCCACGGTGGACTCGCACTGCCCAGCGACGTGCCAGCCAACGAGTTCCTCAATCTCGAGGGCGAGAAGATGAGCACCAGCCGCAACTGGGCGCTGTGGGCACGCGACATCGAGGATCGATATCAGCCAGACCAGATCCGCTTTTATCTGGCGGCCAACGCGCCGGAGAACCGTGATGCCAACTGGAGCTGGAGCGACTTTGTCCAGCGCAACAACAGCGAGCTGGTTGCCAACTGGGGCAATCTGGCCAATCGCGTCCTCACGATCGCCCAGCGCAACTTTGGGGTCGTCCCCACGCCCGGCGCACTGCATCCAGCCGACGAGGCGCTGATCGCCGCCACTGCGCGCGGCTTCGCCAGCGTGACCGAAGCGCTCGCGGCGTTGCGGCTGCGCGCCGCGCTCGGTGAGGCATTGGCGCTGGCGCAGGCGACCAACCAGTACCTCAGCGACCAGGAGCCCTGGAAGCTGGTGCGCAGCGACCGCGAGCGTGCCGCGACGGTGCTGCACACGGCGTTGCGCACGATCGACACCCTCAAGACCCTGCTGACGCCGTTCCTGCCGCACAGCAGCCAGCGGCTGCACCAGCTGCTCGGCTACACCGACACGATCGCGCCGATGCCACACATCGAGGACGCCATCGCCCCCGACGGCAGCCCACGCGAGGTGCTGGCCGGTGATTACCCGGCAGTGCAGCACTGGGCGCCGAGTGCGTTGCCCGCCGGGCAGGTGCTGCATCCCGCCGAGCCACTGTTCCGCCGCCTCGACGAGTCGGTCGTCGACGAAGAACTCGCGCGGCTGCGCGCGAGCACGAGGTGATGTGATGCTCGACCCGACGCTGCGCATCGCCCTGGCCGTGGTGCTGGGGATCGTCATGATCATCCGCAGCGGTGGTACACCACAGCGCCCATGGCAGGCGCGTGCCAATCGTGTTGCTGCCGGCGCCATGTTCGCCGTCGCCGGGTATAATGCCGCCGAGCTCGCCGGCCAACCGTTGGTCGCGACGGTCGCCGCCGCCCTCGGTGCCATCGCATTCGTCACCGCACTCGCATTGCTCGTCTGGTCGTGGCGCAGCGGCGAGCGACGCGATGTCGGCGATGATGTCGAGCGCATGGCGCGCGCGTATCGCGAGCGGCCGCGCCCGCGGGAATGAGGAGACGCATGGGAAGGATCACCGACACATTCGCCCGGCTGCGCGTCGAAGGGCGTGCCGCGTTGATGCCGTATCTGATGAGCGGCTACCCGACGCGTGGCGCCCTGCTCGACCTGGTGCCGGCGCTCGAAGCGGCCGGCGCCGATCTGTTCGAGATCGGCATCCCGTTCTCGGACCCGCTCGCCGACGGTGCGACCATCCAGCGGGCCGCCGAGCGCGCCCTGGCCAATGGCCAGCGCCTGCCCGACACCATCGCCGAAATCGCCCAGCTGCGCGCCGCCGGCGTGCGCGCGCCGCTCGTCCTCATGGGCTACATCAATCCGTTTCTGCAATACGGCATCGACCGGCTGCTGGCCGATGCCGCGGCGGCTGGCGTCGATGGCCTGATCATCCCCGACCTGCCCCCCGAAGAAGCCGGTGAGATCCAGCGCGCCTGTGCCGCCCATGGCCTCGACCTGATCATGTTCGTC
>CAIQIY010000127.1 GCA_903871975.1 uncultured Chloroflexota bacterium
CGCAGGTCCGGCTTGTCGGATCCGTAGCGGGCCAGCGCTTCGGCATACGTCAACCGGGGAAACGGCGTCGCCACTCGTTTGTGTGGCACCACCGCTGCCGCCAACGCGACGAACAGGCGCTCCATCAGCGTCAGCACATCTTCCTGATCGACAAAGCTCATTTCGAGATCGAGTTGCGTGAACTCGGGCTGCCGGTCGGCGCGCTGGTCTTCATCGCGGAAACAGCGGGCGATCTGAAAGTAACGATCGAAGCCGGCAACCATCAGCAGCTGCTTGAGTTGTTGCGGCGATTGTGGCAACGCATAGAACTCACCCGGATGCACGCGGCTGGGCACCAGGTAATCGCGCGCGCCCTCGGGGGTCGATTTCATCAGGATCGGCGTCTCGATCTCGAGAAACCCTTCGTGGTCGAGAAAGTCGCGGATGAACTTGACGATCTGATGACGCATGATGATGTTGCGCTGCATGCGGCTGCGACGCAGATCGAGGTAGCGGTAGCGCAGGCGCAATGCCTCTTCCTCGTTGCCGTCGCGGCTGATGTACAGCGGCGGTTGGCGCGCAGGGTTGAGGATGACGGCACTGCTGGCACGAACTTCGATCGCGCCGGTGCCGATCTCGGGATTGTGCGCCTCGTCGGGCCGCACCTGCACGGTGCCGCGTACCTGGACCACGTATTCCGAACGCACCTCGCTGGCGATGGTGTGGGCCGCACCGTCGAGCGCCGCGTCGAACACCACCTGGGTGATGCCATAGCGGTCGCGCAGATCGATGAAGATCAGCGGTCCGTGGTCTCGACGACGATGAACCCAGCCGGCGAGGATCACTTCGTGGCCGGCATGCCCGGGGCGCAGTTCACCACAGGTGTGGCTTCGATACATGGTCTCCTCACGTTGTCACGCGCGCCATCGGCGTCTGGCGTCAATCCCGGCCATTATAGCAGGTCTGATGGTGATGCCCGACGAGCAGCGTGTTCATGCGTCATCATGGCACGATCGCGCGACCCCGAGCAGTGGTCGCGCTGCGAGGAATCGCGGGTCGCTCGCGGGTCGTCGTCACACGCGCGCAGTGTGAATGCCAGGTGCTGTCGGCGTCCTGTGGTGCGTGCCAGCGAAGCGCAGCATGCGTGGTGCCGGCAGTATCCTTCGGTGCTGGCTCCATCTCCCAGCGCGTGGCGCGGGAACATTCCGCGCAATGGCTGCGAATACTTCGCAACATGACAGGCTCATGGTCTTGACAACACGCCCGGCGTCCGCTATAGTACCAAGCATCACGGGGATGACCGGTTTCGACAGAGGAGAACGCTTCCAGGTTGCGAGCCGAGCCGCCCAGTCTCGTTAAAGGGGCAACGGCATTACCTGCCAAAAACAACATTTCGGCCTTCCAGCCTCGCGCTGCGATGGCCCTCGCTGCCTAGTCAATAGGTAGCGCGTTCGCCGGTGCTCACCTCGATGGTGCCGGGTCGAGCGACAGAAGTCGAGGTGCTCCCGGAGGATGCCTGCGGATCCGGGCCAAGCAAAGCGGGATGGCTCAAAGGTCGCCTTGTCGATTGAGTGACCGCGAGTGACAACAATCAAGTGACTACGCTCGTAGATATCTGTGGCTGACTTCGCTGGACGGGGGTTCGACTCCCCCCATCTCCACCACTCACACCGACGCGCGGTCTGGCTCGTCGCACCGGCTCATCGCCATGGTGCAGCAGCCGGGCGGCGCGTCGATGGTTTGTACCGCCACCTGAAGCGCCAGGCTCCGCCGCGGGCTCAATCATCGACGACGCTCGGGCTCGACCATTGCGCCCGCCATCGCCCAATCGCACCCATCGGGGATACCGGTGCTGCATCCGGGTTCCTGATCGGGCCTGGCCGAATCCACCGGCGCGGGCAGCCGGCGTCAATCCGGCCCGGATGATGCGCGATGCATGTCGGGCTCTGACCCGCGCATCGAGGCGATCGGCGCAGGACAGTGGGGCGTTCTGCACCACCAACTCACGCACCGCCGCATGATCGATCGTGTCGCTGCTCCTCGCGCACTCGCCCACGGCAGCTCCAGTGGCTGCCGGTCGTCGGGGGCCAGAGGCCGCAGCCCGTCGCTGCCCGAACGATCTGCTGACGGGTAGGCGGGCTCGCCGTCGGCACCCGCTGCTGGGCCAGCTGCACCACTGGAGTTGGACCAGATTACCCGGCGAGCGACGGGTGGTGCTGAACAGACTCCTGGAAATGCCTGCTTGCACAACCCGGCGTCTTGTGCTATGATGCTGCACATCGCAGGCGGGTAGCTCAATCGGCAGAGCA
>CAIQIY010000128.1 GCA_903871975.1 uncultured Chloroflexota bacterium
ATCACCACCGCTTTGTCGTAGGGGGTCGTGGCCTCGGCGGTGAGCTGCTGTGCCAGCGCCGCGACGCGAGCCGGCAGCGTCGGCGGCACCGCCAGCGCGCTGGTGCGCAGCCACTCGGGGTAGTTGCTGCCCGCCTGCCGCAGCTGCTCGGGGCTGGCCACGCTCACGTCGCTGACGATCTGGTAGCGCGTCACGTCGCCGAGGCGCCGGCGCGATGCGACGCTGGCGATATCGAGCGCCACATAGCCTGCACTCGGTATCGCATCGATCATGCCGATGTCGATGGCGACCGGCAGCGAACTGCTGCGGAACCACCCCGGCACGAGCAGCACGTCGTCGGCGGGCGCCTGCAGCGGCTCGATGGTGCTGCTCACCGGCAGATGGTCCGACAGTGTCCCCTCGATCGGCTGATCGGCGTCGAGTTCGAGCCAGCGCCAGCGTGGCCCCGCGGCCAGCCGCGCCCGCTCCCCGGTCGTACTCGACCAGCCGCGCCCGGTGTAGCGGTCGAATGCAGCGGCGCGCAGATATTCGTCGGTGGCACCACTGATGCGGTAGAGCGGCGTCTCGCTGCGCTGTCGCGCGCCGCCAACCGTGGCGGTACGGCGCGGGAAGCGTGTGCCACCGGTGCTGAGGCGCTCGGCGATCGTCTGCCGCAACCAGCCGAGCCAGGCTTCGCCCTCGAGGGTCGTCTGGCGCCACCAGCGCTCGACGGGCTGGCGGGCGATGTCGTTGGGGACCAGCAGCGCCGGCGGTACCACGAACGCCAGCACCAGCAGCGCAGCGAGTGCGCTGCGCCAGGCGGCACCGCGGGGCAGCGCGATGCCACGAGCGCGCCACCGGCCCGCAAGGTGATAGGTGTGCTGCCATGCGAGCAGCAACGCGACGCAGGCCAGGGCCGCGAGCAGGCCGGCGGTCGGCGTCGGGGTGATGGTGGCGCTGCGGCTGATGATGATGCTGAGCGGCAGCAGCAGCGGAATGAGCGAGTGGTGGCCGCGCACGATCCACCCACCGAGGATGCCGGCCAGTGGCCAGACGGCGCAGAGCAGCAGCAGCAGTGCCCCGGGAGCGCCGGGGGCGAATGCACCACGATTCAGGATGGTGCCAAGCGCCCAGACCAGCTGCACCAGCAGCTCGGCAGCGAGCACCAGTGGGTCGCCGAGCAGTGCTGCCCATTCTGGGCCGAGCGTGGCGGCGGCATGGCCCTGGACCGCCGACCCGAGCCAGGCGGCGATCCACACCACCCCGATGCCGGCATGCACGGCGACGCCGCTGGCGCCGGACGAGCGCGGCAGCGCCAGCACTGCGCCGAGCGCGCCGGCGAGCGCTGCCGTCAGTGGCGTGAGGAACCACGGCGTGACGGATTCGGCGTGGGCCGCAAACCAGCCCATCAATCCGAGCAGCAGCACCTGGCCGATGATCAGTGGTGCGACGATGGTGCTCCGTCGCTCGCCTGCCGGTGTGGTCATGGTGCTGCCAGCCGATCGCCGAACAGGCGTGCTGCGTTGGCGCTGGTCGCCTCGGCGACGACCTCGGGCGCGATGCCGCGCAATCGTGCCAGCTGTTCGGCCACCAGGCGCACTGCAGCAGGCTCGTTGCGCCGGCCGCGCAGCCCCTGCGGCGCCAGGTAGGGTGCGTCGGTCTCGACCAGGATGCTCGCGAGCGGCACGGCGGCTGCCGCAGCGTGCAAGGTGTGCGAGCGCGGGAACGTCAGCGGGCCACTGAACGAGATCAGCATGCCGAGCGCCAGGCATTCCTCGGCGTAGGCCCGATCGCCCGAGAACGAGTGCATCACGCCACCGAACGGCACGCCGTCGCGCTGCAGGATGGCCAACGTGTCGGCGTGTGCCTCGCGGGTGTGGATCACCACCGGCAGCTCCAGCTCGCGCGCCAGCGCGAGTTGCTCGCGGAACACCTGCGCCTGCACGGGAGCGCTGTCGGGCCGGTGATGGTAATCGAGCCCGATCTCGCCGATGGCGATGGCGGCCGATGTCGCACGCACGCGGGCGGCCAGCAGCGCCAGGTCGTCGTGCTGCACCGTGGTGGCGTCGAGCGGGTGGAAGCCGAGCGCCACGCTGACGAATGCCGGCTCGGCGTCGGCCAGTGCCAACGCCCGCGCCATCACGTCGTGGTTGTATCCGATCTCGATGAGATGCCGCACGCCGACATCGCGGGCGCGCTGCAATACCGCCGACCGGTCAGCGTCGAACGCTGGCGCGGTCACGTGGGCGTGGCTGTCGATCAGGCGCATCACGGCTGCGTGGCCACCGGCCGCGGCGCAACGCCGGCGGCACGTGGCGCGATGAACCCGCCACTGCCGCGCTCGGCGAGCAGCGTGCCATCGCGGAACACGACGCGGCCACGGTGGATCGTCTGGCGTACGCGCCCCTGATAGGTCATCCCGGTGTAGAGCCGATCTACTGCACGTGCCCGGCTGAACATCGCCGCCTCGGGCAGTGTCGCCGACTCACGCGGATCGTACAGGCACAGGTCCGCGTCGCGGCCAACGGCGACCGCGCCCTTGCGATCATCGATGCCGAAGATCCGCGCCGGCGCCGCCGCGATCAGGCGGACCACGTCGGGCACGCTGATCAGGCCGCGGGCAGCCGCAGTCATCATTGCCGGCACCAGCGCCTGCACCCCCGGTGCCCCCGACGGTGCCCGCCACATATCCACGGCGCCACGCGCCTTCTCTTCCGGGAGGTATGTCGAATGATCGGTGGTCACCAGATCCAGCACGCCTTCGCGCAGCCCGGCCCACAGGGCTTGCTGGTCGGTGGCACTGCGAATGGGTGGATTGATCTTGGCGTAGGCTCCCAGGCGCGCCACGTCGGCCTCGTCGAACCACAGGTAGTGCGGGCACGTCTCGGCGGTCACGTCGTGGCCGGCACGGCGGAACATGCGTACCAGATCGAGCGCGGCGCGCGACGACACGTGGGCGATGTGGACGGCCGCGCCCACATCGGCGGCCAGCGTGAGCAGGCGTGCGACTGCCACGGCTTCGACGACCGGCGGGCGCGATTCGGCATGGGCCGCGATGTCGTTGCGGCCGGCAGCCCGCAGGCGTGCGATGCCAGCCTCGAGCAGCGCATCGCTCTCGCAATGCGCGACCAGGCGCCGGCCCGTGCGGGCCACCAGCTGCAGCGCCCGATGCAGCTGGTCGTCGTCGGGCAGGCAGATGCCGATGAACTCGTCGTCGCGCCCGAGTGGTGCGCGATGCATGAAGATCTTGAAGCCGATCGCCCCGGCTTCGGCCATGCCGGCCACGTCGTCGGCGTTCAGCGTGCCTGGTGCACCATACAGCGCGACATCGATCACTGCCTGCTCGGTGATCAGCTCGCGGCGGCGTGCCATGATCGCCGGCGTGGCACAGCCGGGCCGCGAGATCGGCATCTCGAACACCGTGGTGACGCCACCGGCGGCGGCGGCGCACGTTTCGCTGAAGAAGTCGCCACGTTCATCGTAGCCGGGTGTCCGGCAGTGAAAGTGTACGTCGATCGCACCGGGCAACACCAGCCACTCGGTGGCGTCGATCGTCTGGTGGGCGGCACCCAGTGCACCTGGTTCGGCGACCGCCGCGATGTGGCCGGCGCGGATGCCGACATCGGCGCGGCGCATACCATCGGCGGCGACCACCGTACCGCCGACGATGGCGAGATCGAGGTGTTCCATCGGACATTCTCCACTGCATTTGCATGCATGCTACCACATTGGCGCACGGCATGTCAGGGTGCCGCACTGGCAATTGCCGGTGCCACTGCGCCGATGATCCGACCGGTGCGCACGAGGTCGAGCGCGACTGCCAGGTCGGCGTGCAGCCAGCGGTCGCCGTCGAGCGCTGCCGGGATCGCCGCGCGCAGCACGTGATAGGCGGCTGCGCTGCCGATGCCGAGCGGGAACTGCGCCGGTGGCAGGTGTGGTTCGCTCAGCGTGATCGCCTGTGCCGCGATCAGCAGCTCGGTGGCGACGATCTGCTGCACGTGTGCCACGACCGTCCGGGCCTTGCGCGCACACCACGTCGAATTGCTGACGTGATCCTCCTGGTTGCTCTTGGTCGGCACCGAATCGACGCTCGCCGGCCATACGAGCGTCTTGTTCTCCGATACCAGCGCTGCCATCGAGCAGTGGGCGATCGAGTAGCCGGTGTTGATGCCCGGCATCGTGGCCACCAGATTGCTGGGCAGCCCGTAGCTCAGCGTGGGATCCAGCAGACGGAACGTGCGCCGCTCGCTGATGCTGCCGACGTCGGCGAGCGCGATCGCCAGCAGATCCATCGCCTGGGCGACATATTGCCCATGAAAGTTGCCGCCGCTGAGGACGTCGTAGCCAGCCTCGCCGGCGACGATCAGCGGGTTGTCGGTGGCGCTGTTGATCTCGACGGCGAGAATGCCGTCGATGTATGCCAGGGCATCGCGTGCCGGGCCATGCGCCTGCGGTGCACAGCGCAGCGAGTAGGCGTCCTGCACGCGGGCGGCGATCGTCTGGGCACTGGTACGCCCTTCGTCGGGCAGCGCCACGGCGCGGGCGGCGCTGGTGCAGCGCCCGCTGCCCGCCACCAGGGCACGCACGCGTGCGGCACATTGGCGCTGGCCGGCATGTGGCCGTGCACCGTGTAGCCGTGCATCAAACGCTGCGAGCTCGCCGCGCATCGCCTCGAGGCTGAGTGCCAGCCCGACATCGGCGTGATCGAGCACCGCACGCGCGTCGTGGGCGGCGAGGATGGCGATCGCCAGCGATACGGTGCTGCCGTTGATCAATGCCAGGCCATCCTTGGCCTCGAGCGGAAACTCGAGCGGGGTGATGCCGGCAGCGGCGAGGGCTGCGCGCGCAGCCATCCGCTGGCCGCGATAGTGACACTCGGCCTGCGGATGGCCCACCAGCGCACCGGCGACATACGCCAGCGGCGCCAGATCGCCGCTCGCGCCGACCGAACCCTGGGCTGGGATGACCGGGTGGACGCCGGCATTGAGCATGGCGAGCAGCCGATCGGCGACGGCGACGCGCGGCCCCGAGTAGCCGCGGGCGAACGCGTTGACCCGCAGCACCAGCGTGGCGCGCACGACCTCCTCGGCGAGTGGTTCGCCGACCCCGGCGCTGTGGGCGTTGATCAGCATCGCCTGGAACAGCCGGATGGCGTCGTGGGGCACCGCCGAGTCCTTCAGCTTGCCGAGCCCGGTGTTGAAGCCGTAGATCGGCGGGGCGTCGGGGCGGATCCATTCCCGTTCGACGTAGTCGCGCATCACCATCAGGCGCTCGCGCGCCGCGTCGTCCAGGCGTGCGGCAACCCCGTCGCGTGCGATGGCGACGACGTCGGCGGCGCTGAGCGTGATTCCATCGAGGGTGATCATCGGTGGCTCCTCTTCACAACGGATCGGCGGACGGCACATGGTGGCGGACGATCACGACAGGACGTCGACCGGGTCGATGTCGCAGGCCCAGCCAGGCGGTAATTGCAGCTGCCGCAGGAGCGGTTCGGGGTCGGCGCTGCGCAGCAGCACGTGCCAGCGGTGCTGGCGGCGCGGTGCGGCGAAGAAGACGGGCGCCGGCCCGATCAGGCCCCAGCCGCGGGCGAGGGTGTGCGGCGCCAGCGCGGCGAGCTGTTCGGCGAGCGCGTCGGCAGCATGGCGCACGCGTTCGCCGCTGTGACCCTGCGTCACGAAGCGCACCAGCCGCGCATACGGCGGGTAGGCCACCATGCGGCGGAAGGCGAGCTCCTCGTCGATGAAGCCGGCGGCGTCCTGGGCGACCACCGCGCGGATCACGCGGTGGTCGGGTACGTAACTCTGGATCACGATGTGTGCCGCCTGGCCGCGGCGCCCGGCCCGGCCGGCAACCTGCGTCAGCAGCTGGAATGTGCGCTCGGCGGCACGAAAGTCGGGCAGGTACAGGCCGTATTCGGCGGCGACGATCCCGACCAGCGCGACGGCGGGCAGGTCGAGGCCTTTGGCGATCATCTGGGTGCCGACGATGACGTCGGCGTCGCCGCGCTGGATCTGCTCGAGCGTGCGTCGGTGCGCCGCAGCACTCGTGGCGCTGTCGCTGTCCCAGCGTACGACCCGCGCGGCGGGGAATGTCTCGGCGACGGCGTCGACCAGCCGCTGGGTGCCGGCGCCGAATGGCTTGATCCGGTCGCTGAGGCAGGCCGGGCAGAGCA
>CAIQIY010000129.1 GCA_903871975.1 uncultured Chloroflexota bacterium
ATCCACCACCAGATTCACCTGCCGCACCGAAGCCCAAGCCGGTGCATCCGTGGCGCAAACCCTGGAGCGTGCGCCGCCAGCGCGAACTGGCCGGTACTGCATAGCCCCGAAACTTTACGTCGCACCCCAGTTTCCCGCTGTGCTTGACTCGCGCTGCCGAACCGACTATACTCGGTTCAGGCTCTGGCGCTTCCTTCACTCGTGCGCAGGGCGCGGGCAATGGTGCTTGCAGGCCCCCGATGGCGGTGGTACGCTGGCCGGCTGCATGTCCGACCAGCAACATGGGAACCCATGGTGGTTGCGGCGTGCACATCGTCGACCACTACCGGCGATCATCGACTGCATCCACCCGACCCGCCCCACTGTACGACGCGCGACGAGTGCAGCATCACCGCCCGCATCACGATGCGCCATGGGCACACAGATCTCCGCTCGGCCGCCAGGGCGGCGAGCACCAGGCAGCCACGATGGCGTACGCGTACATGCGCCGTTCTGGCATCGACGACGGCTGGTATCCGACGAAGGACAAGTGAGGTCGCAATCATGGACGACAGACTGAATCGGCGAGGATTCCTGCGGCTGCTGGCAGGTGCGGGCGGGCTCGCGATGCTGGCCGCCTGTGGCCAGGCCGCCGCCCCGGCAGAGCAGCCGGCTGGCGAGACACCCGCAGAAGCCCCGGCCGAAGCCCCGGCACAGGGCGACACCGTCGTCACCGAGATCACCTTCTGGTGGTGGGACGGCGTCGGGCAGATCTGGGCCGACGAGTATGCCAAGGTCAATCCGAAGGTCAAGGTCAACTTCGTCAACACCCCATTCGCCGACGCGCACGACAAGCTGCTGACCTCGTTTGCTGCCGGCAGCGGCGCCCCCGACGTCGCCTCGCTCGAGATCGGCCGCATCGGTGGCTTCACCGCCAAGGGTGGCCTGGCCGACCTCAAGGCCGCGCCGTTCGATGGCGGCTCGCTCGAGAAGGACATGGTCGCGTACAAGTGGACCCAGGGCTCGACGCCCGACGGCCGCCTCGTCGCGATGCCGTGGGACATCGGCCCGGCGGGTGTGTGGTACCGCGCCGACCTGTTCGAGGCCGCCGGCTACCCGAGCGATCCCGAGGAAGTCGAGGCCCTGATCGGTGGCGCCGACAACACCTGGGACACCTTCTTCGCCTTCGCCCAGGAGTTCAAGGAGAAGTCGGGCGGCAAGACGTCGCTGTTCGCCGATGCCGGCACCGACATCTACGGTGCAGTCTATCGCCAGCAGGGCGAAGGCTATGCCGATGGCACCAAGGTGCTGATCGAGGAGAAGGCCAGCCGGCCGTTCGCGCTCGCAGCCCAGGCCCGCCAGCAGGGCATCGATGCCAACATCCCGTGGTGGGGCGCCGAGTGGGCCGCCGGCGTCAAGGACAATGCCTTCGCCGGCATGGTCATCGCCTGCTGGATGCAGGGCGGCCTGACCCGCGATCAACCCGAGACCGTCGGGCAGTGGCGCATCATCCGAGCCCCCGAGGCCAACTACAACTGGGGCGGCTCGTTCGTGGCCATCCCCGAGCAGAGCAAGAACAAGGAACAGGCCTGGGAGTTCGTCAAGTGGGCCGTGGCCTCGGCCGAGGGCCAGAACGTGCTGTTCAAGCAGTCGGGGGTGTTCCCGGCCTACAAGCCGGCCTGGCAGGACCCGCTGTACGACGAGCCGGTCGATTTCTTCGGTGGGCAGCGCGCCTATCGCATCTGGGCCGAGATCGGCGACAACATCAAGGCGATCTTCCGCACGCCGAACGACCTGCAGCTCGACGACATCGTCGGCGCCGAGTTGACCAAGGTGCTGCAGGAGGGCAAGGACCCGGCCCAGGCGGCGCTGGACGCCGAGGCCGAGGCGCTCAAGCGCATCGAGGGTACGGTCGGCTGATGCCGTGGGCGCCGTGCGCCCCCCGCCCGATCCCCGCGCGGCGCGCAGCCGATGTGGTCACACGTCGGTGCGCGTCGCGCCGTATCTCGTCGAATGACCGCCGACATGCTGCCTGGCGCAGCCTCGCTTCCAGATGAGGAGCCCGATGGCGACACAGACAGTCTCGATGGACGCGCGCGCCCGCGCGCAGGATCGCCGCGTGATGTGGCGTGAGGCACGGCGGAACGGTTGGGCGTATCTGTTCATCTCGCCGTTTTATCTGCTCTATGCCGTCTTCGGCATCTTTCCGGTGCTCTATGGCCTGTGGCTGAGCTTCCACAAATGGGATGGCATCTCGCCGATGCAGTGGAACGGAGCGCAGAATTACCTCAAGTTGCTGACCGATGACATCTGGTGGTATACGATCTATAACACCATCTGGCTGTTCTTCGGCGCAACCGTCCCACAATTGTGTCTGGCGCTGCTGCTCGCGTTCATCATCAATAGCTCCTACATTCGCGGCAAGGATTTCTTCCGTGCTGCCTATTTCATGCCAATCGTCTGCTCGGCGGTCGCCGTCTCGCTGATCTTCGGCTCGATGTTCGGCGAACGCTATGGCATGCTCAATTTTGCGCTGAGCGCCGTCGGCATTCCGCCGATCGACTGGTTGGGCAGCGCCGCCTGGCTCAAGCCATCGATCGCGATGGTGACCGTCTGGCAGTGGACCGGCTACAGCATGATCATCTTCCTCGCCGGGCTGCAGGCGATCAACCTCGAGCTGTACGAGGCGGCGCGCGTCGATGGTGCGCGTACGCGCGATGTCTTCTGGCACATCACCATGCCCCTGCTGCGCCCGGTGATCCTGTTTCAGGTCATCCTGTCGATCATCGGCGCGATGCAGACCTTCGACCTGCCGGTGATGCTCGCCGGCGGCACGCAGTCGTCGGCGCCGGGCGGTACCGACCGTGCCGGGCTCGTGGCGGCGGTGTTGCTGTACTGGACGGCGTTCAAGTACACCGAGTTTGGCTATGCGGCGGCGATGTCGTTCGTGCTGTTCTTCCTGATCATCACGTTCAGCTATACGTACAATCGCTTCCAGGGCCGTAGCCCGACGGAATAGGAGTGATCGGCATGGCGACGACTGTACAATCCCGGCCGCGCAGTGGTGGCGGCCGCGACCGATTGGCCGGACCGTTCGGAATGGCGGTGTTGTACGCCGTTCTGGCCGGTGGCGCGTTGCTCACGGCGTTCCCGTTCTATTACATGCTGGTGACGTCGACTCACCGTACGTCGGAGATTCTGCGCATTCCGCCGCCGATGTGGTTCGGCGCGGCACTCCAGCAGAACTATCTCGAGTTGCTCGATGCGCTGCCATTCTGGGCGTCGTTCTGGAACAGCGTCGCGATCGCGGCGGTGCATACGGTGCTGGTGCTGCTGTTCTGCTCGCTGGGCGGCTATGGCTTCGCCAAGTTTCGCTTCCCGGGCCGCGATGCGCTGTTCGCCTTCCTGCTGGCAACCTTGATGGTGCCCGGCTTCCTGGGCCTGATCCCGGTGTTCATCGTGTTCCGCCAGCTCGGCTGGATCGATACCTGGCTGCCGCTGATCATTCCGGGGATCGCGAATGCGTTCGGCATCTTCTGGATGCGCCAATACATCGAGAGCTCGGTGCCCGCCGAGTTGATGGATGCCGCACGCATCGATGGCGCCCATGAAGTGCGGATCTATTGGAATGTGATCGTGCCGGTGATCGTGCCGGCATTGGCAGCGCTGGCCATCCTGACGTTCATCGGCAAGTGGAATGATTTCCTGTTGCCGCTGCTGATCCTCAAGGAAGAGGAGAAGTACACGCTGCCGGTGGCGCTCAGTACGCTGCGCAGCCTGCGCGGTTCGGAGATCGGGGTGCAGATCCTAGGCGCGACGGGGGCGATCATGCCGATTCTGGTGGTGTTCATCAGCGCGTCGCGGCAGTTCATCTCGGGCATCACGGCCGGTGCGGTGAAGGGTGTGTGACGCCGGGAGGCGGTGATGGTGCGATGGCGTGTGCGCTGGGCCGGTGGGCTGGCGGTGCTGCTGCTGTTGGCAGCGTGTGGCGCCATGCCAGCGCCCACGGTGGTCACCGATGATCGGCCGCCGGCGCCGGTCCAGCTGCGCACTGCCACACTGGCGACACCTACGGCATGCTCGGCGGGCTTCGTTCCGCACGCCCTCGAGCACACCACCCGCAGCGGCGCCCGCATCGCCGCCGTCTACGAGTCCAACGGTGCCGGCGTGGCGCTCGGTGACCTCGATGGCGACGGCCGCGACGAGGTCGTGCTGGCCAACCTCGCGGGCGATGCTTCGCTGCTGTGGAACCGCGGCGCGCTGCGCTTCGCGCGCCAGGCCCTGCCGGTGACGCAGGCGCGCGCGGTCGCGGTGGTCGATGTCGATGCCGATGGCCGCAGCGATCTGGTGTTCACCCGGCGCTTCGAGAAGCCGCTGTGGTTGCGCAACACCGGCGTGCCGGGGGCCGCACGCTTCAGCGCACAGCCGCTGCCCGACGTCAACAACACGTTCTACAGCATGGCCTGGGCCGACCTCGATGACGACGGCGATCTGGATCTGGTGGCGGCCAGCTACGATGCCGAACAACTCAAGCACCAGGGCCAGATCTTCACCCAACGTGGCGGCATCGGCGTGTTCGTCTACTGGCGCGAGGGGGCCACGTTTCGCGCCGAACGCCTCGCGACGGCCGCCGAGGCGCTGGCGATCGCGCTGATCGATCTCGATGGCGATGGGCAGCGCGATATCTGGATCGGCAACGACTTCAACGTACGTGACCAGATCTGGCTGCGGGTTGGCTCGGGCTGGCGTGCCGGGCTGCCACTCGACTCGATGACCGAGAACACGATGAGCCTCGATTGGGGCGATATCGACAACGATGGCCAGTTCGAGATCTTCGCCAGCGACATGAAACCAGTCGACAAGGACGTCGCGACGATGGCGCGCTGGCTGCCGATGATGAAGAAGATGACCCGGCCACTCACCAGCGATGATCCACAGCATGCCGAGAATACGCTGCAGGTGCGCGGTGCCGATGGACGCTGGCGCGACCAGGCGTACGAACGCCGCGTCGATTCGTCGGGCTGGAGCTGGTCGGCGAAGTTTGGCGATCTCGATGCCGATGGCGCGCTGGACCTGCTGGTGGTGAATGGCATGATCGCCCGCGGGCTGTTCGACCATCTGCCCGGCGCCGAGCTGGTCGAACCAAACATGGCGTTCCGCAACCGTGGCGCTGGCTCGTTTGCGGTGGCGCACGAGTGGCGGCTGGGCGCGACGGCCAGCGGGCGGGGCATGAGCATGGGCGATCTCGATGGTGATGGCGATCTCGATGTGGTGGTGAACAACCTCGAAGCGCCGGCGGTGGTGTTCGAAAACCAGATCTGTGGGGCACAGCACCTGACGGTGGCGCCGCGCATGCCCGGCTCGGCCAATCCGCTGGCGGTGGGTGCCCGGCTGACGCTGCGCCTGGCCGATACCACGCTGGTGCGCGAGGTGCGCGCCATCAGTGGCTATCTGTCGGGCGATCCGGCGGCGGTGCATTTCGGCCTGCCGCCGGGTGCGGTCATCGATACGCTGCGCATCGACTGGCCCGACGGCCGCGTGTCGTGGCTGCACGACCTGACGCCCGGGCAGCATCTGCAGATTTCCGCGACATCGTGAGGAGGGAGTGATGGTCGCTGCCACGTCGCCACGCATGCGCAGGCTCCATGTGCCGCTGTGGGAATTGCTCGATCCGCGGGAACACGGCCCGGCGATGGCGTGGAGCGCCGCGCTGGCGCTGGTCGCCGCAGTGCTGGTGCGCGCGGCCGGCTGGCCGTTGTGGCAGGCCTCGGCCCTCGCCGTCGCGATGATGGTGCCGGTGTTCGGCGCCAAGTGGCTCGCCGACCGACGGCGCTTCGGCGATGCGGTCACCGTGCTCGGCATCCTGGTGGTGCTGCAGGGCTTCCATGGCCTCGAGCATGTCGCCCAGTGGATCCAGTACCACATCCTGCGCTGGCCGTCGTTCATCTCGTCGGGCCTGATCTCGGCTGCCAACGCCGAGTGGGTGCACTTTGTGTGGAACTGGGCCGTCGCGGCGACGGTGGCGTGGTTGCTGTGGCGCGGCATCCGCAATCGCTGGATGTGGGCCCTGCTGGCGTGGTCGGTGGCCCATGGTGCCGAACATACCTACATGATGGTGCGCTACCTGCAGGTGCTCGATGAGTTTCGCGCGCTCGGCGTGACGGGCGTGAGCGCCCAGGGGTTGCCGGGCTTCTTCGGCCGCGATGGCTGGCTCGCGACCAGTCCGCTCACGCAGGATAGCTTCGTGTGTCGTGCGCCGGGCCTGACGACGGCGGTGCGGCTCGATGTGCACTTCTGGTGGAATATCGGCGAGACGACGCTGCTGCTCGTGGCGGCCCACTGCCGGATGCGCCGTGGTGCGCTGCCGGGTGAGGGGGCCTGAGGGGCACACGCAGGCGCGAAGGATGACGGCTCATGGCTTGCCGTGGTGTGTTCCTGCCCTATAATCAGCCCTGCGACAGCATGCACAGCAGTGAGGAGCACCATCGACGATGCGCAAGATTACCTTCATCGGTGCCGGGAGTACCGTGTTCGCCCGAACCTTGATGGGCGACATCCTGAGCTTCCCGGAACTTGCCGATACGACCCTGACCATGTTTGATATCGACGAGGAGCGGCTGCGTACCTCGGAGACGGTCGCCCATCGCGTCGCGTCGGCACTCGGCGTCACGCCCCGCATCGAGGCGACGACTGATCGGCGGCGCGCGCTCGATGGCGCCGACTACGCCATCAGCATGATCCAGGTCGCTGGCTATCGCCCAGGCACGGTCGTCGACTTCGAGGTGCCCAAGCGCTATGGCTTGCGCCAGACGATCGCCGATACCCTCGGCATCGGTGGCATCATGCGCGGCTTGCGCACCATCCCGGTGCTGCTCGAGATGTGCCGCGATATGGAAGCCGTCTGCCCCGATGTGACGTTTCTGCAATATGTCAACCCGATGGCGATGAACTGCATGGCAATCGCGCGGGCGAGCCGCATCCGCACGATCGGGCTGTGCCACAGTGTCCAGGGCACTGCCGAGCAGCTGGCGCACGACATCGGCGTGCCGATCGAGGCGATCAACTACGTCTGTGCCGGCATCAACCACATGGCATTCTATCTGCGATTCGAGCGCGACGGTGTCGACCTGTATCCCGAGATTCGCCGGGTCCTCACCGAGGGGCGCGTTCCCGACTGGAACCGCGTGCGGTACGAGGTATTCCGCCGATTCGGCTTCTTCGTCACCGAGTCGAGCGAGCACTTCGCCGAGTACGTGCCATGGTTCATCAAGCGCGACCGATCTGACCTCATCGAAGAGTTCAATGTTCCGCTCGACGAGTACATTCGACGGTGTGAGCGGCAGATCGCCGGCTGGCACGAGATGCGCGCGCGTCTGGAGCAGGATGGCACGCTCGAGGTGCGGCGCAGCCAGGAGTATGGATCGTTGATCATCCACAGCATGGAGACCGGCACGCCGCGCGTGGTGTACGGCAACGTGCCGAACGGGCACCTGATCACCAACCTGCCGGCCGACTGCTGTGTTGAGCTGCCGGTGCTGGTGGATCGCAACGGACTGCAACCGACCGCGATCGGCGCATTGCCGCCGCAGCTGGCAGCGCTGATGCAGACCAACATCAATGTTCAGCAGCTGACGGTCGAGGCGGCGCTGACGGGCCGCCGCGAGCACATCTACCATGCGGCGATGCTGGACCCCCACACCGCCGCCGAGCTGAGCCTCGACCAGATCTGCAGCCTGGTCGATGACCTGATCGCGGCGCACGGCGACTGGTTGCCGGCGTATCACTGAACGCCACGCGGGGCGGCGACCCACACGTCGCCGCCCCACCGGGAGTGCCCGTTGCCCGAGCGATGGCGGCCGGGCCGCACACCGGCTGGATCAGTGCACCGCCGGGCGCAGCTGCGGAATGACCTGCGAGCCGAACACCTCGATGAACTGCCGCTGATTGCGTCCGACATTGTGGATGTGGATCTCGTCGAAGCCCAGATCCACGAATTGCTGCAGCGCGCGACGATGGTCCTCGAGGTCGGGCGAGATCACCATACGGTTCTTGTAGTTCTCGGCGCGCACCAGCCGCGCGATCTCGGCGAAATCCTCGGGTGATCGGATATCCTGTTTGGGGAACGGCATGCCACCGTTGGGCCACTCGGTGAGCGCGTTCTGCAACGCCTCCTCGTACGTCTCGGCCCACGACAGATGCAGCTGCAGCATCTTCGGCATCGTGGCCGGGTCCTTGCCGGCCTGCTTGGCGCCCACGCTGAACTTACCCAGCAGCATGCGCAGCTTCTCGAGGCTGGCGCCCGGCGTGATGATGCCATCGCACTGGGCACCCGTCCACTCGGCAGTCACCGGCCCGGCCGTCGCGACCAGGATCGGCGCCGGCTGCTCGGGCAGTGTCCACAGGCGCACGCGTTCCATGCGGAAGTACTTGCCGTCATCGTGGCGGGCCACCTTGCCGGTGAACAGCTTCTTGATGATCGCGATCGCCTCCTGCATCATCTGCAGGCGCACATGCGGCTCGGGCCAATAGCCACCGAAGACATGCTCGTTGAGTGCCTCGCCGCTGCCGAGCCCCAGCCAGAAGCGCCCGGGCGTCAGCGCCGCCTGGGTCGCCGCGGCCTGCGCCACGACCGCCGGGTGATAGCGAAACGACGGGCACGTCACGCCCGGGCCGAAGGTCATCCGCTGTGTCATCGCGCCGAGCGCCGCCATCCACGACCAGACGAAGGCGCTGTGGCCTTGCTGCGGCACCCAGGGCTGAAAGTGGTCGGCGGCCATCACACCACCGAAGCCATGGCACTCGGCCAGCGTCGAATACTGCAGCAGCTCAGTCGGATGGAACTGCTCGAGCGCTGCCGCATAACCGATGATCGTCATCGTCGAATCTCCTCGTCACCTGACGGCGCCGGCGTGCCGACGCCGCGCCAACCCGGTTCCGCCTCACGTCCCTGCCTGAGCCAATGGGTCGTGCAGGGTCCGCTGCACGCCCGCGAAGCCGGCCAACAGGCGCTGCGTCGCCGTCGGCCGGGGGGTATCGATGAGCTGTCGCAGGTCACCCGGGCGATCGATATCGCGTGCCAGGCCGCTGGCGCGCAGCTCGAGCACCTCGAGGCCGGCGGCGCGCGCAGCGCTGCGGTGGCGTGCGGCGCTCCCGGGGCCGAACGCGAAGGGCATCGCCTGCGGTGGCGCCAGCAGCAATGCGCCGGTACCACCATCATCGGCGCTGGCCAGCACGATGTGCGGCCGGCGCGACCGTGCTGCCAGCAACGCCTCGATCTCGGCCGGCACGACGGTCGGCAGATCGGCGGGGACGACCAGCACTGCCGCGGCGCCAGCGTCGGCGGCCGCCTGGCTGGCCAGCGCGAGCGCAGCGTTGAGCTCGCCGGCCGTATCACCGAGGTAGCGGGCGCCGTGCGTGTGTGCCAGCTGTGCCACCGCCTCGTCGCTGCCCACCACGATGCTGCCGGCCAGGCCGCGGGTGGCCGTCAGTGCCGCCAGCACGTCGTCGAGCATCGCCAGCGCCAGCGCGCGCCGTTGGGGCGCCGTGAGCACCGCGGCGAGGCGGCTCTTGACGGCCGCGAGGTGCTTGACCGGCACGATGGCGATGGCCGGCGCGTCGTGGCTCATGGATGGGTGCCCGCCGCATGGTGGCGCGCCGCATCGAGCGTCACCCGCGCCAGCGCCGCCTTCTCGGCCGGGCCGCGCATGATCGTGTCGGTCACGACCACCGCGATGCCCAGCGCCTCGATCGCCGGCCGCAGCGCGCGGTCGGCGTCGTCGATCACCAGCACATCGATCAGACCACGATAGCACTGCGCGACGCCCAGTGCGCTGACCGCGAAGCCCTGGGCGTGCATCAGCGGCGCAGCCGGCCCCTTGATCGGCGCACCGGCGACGATCGGGCTCACCGCCACCACCGGCATGCCGGCGCCAGCGATCGCGGCGCGCACACCGGGCAGCGCCAGGATGGTGCCGACGCTCACGACCGGATTGCTCGGCGCGATCAGCAGCGCCTCGGCATCGGCCAGCGCCGCCAACACCTCGGCGGTCGGCCGCGCCTGTTCGATGCCGTGGAACGCGACACCGAGCACCGTATCGCGTGCCCGACGCCGCACCAGATACTCCTGGAAATGGATCGCCCCATCCGGCGTGATGATGTGCGTCGCGACCGCATCATCGGTCATCGGCAGCACCCGCACCGGACAGCCCAGCGCCGCACGCAGCTGCGCGGCGATGGTCGTCGGCCGCGCGCCGGCGCGCAGCAACGCAGTGCGCAGGATGTGCACCGCCAGGTCCTGATCGCCGAGCTTGAACCAGGTGTCGACGCCCAGCCGCTGCAGCATCGTCAGCACGGCGGTGGTGTCGTCGCGTACGCCCCAGCCTTGGGTTGGCTCGATGATGCCCGCCAGGGTATAGAGCACGATGTCGACGTCGGGCGAGATCATCAGCCCGTGCAGTTGCACATCATCGCCGGTGTTGACGATCGCGGCGACATCATCGCCCGGCACCACCTGCACCACACCCTCGAGAAACCGCGCGGCACCGACGCCGCCAGCCAGCACTGCGATCATCCTCGCCCTCCTCAGAACAGGGTCGTACACGCGGGTGGTTCGGCCGATGCCAGGATGGCGTCGAGCAGCGGCAGCAAGGCCGGTTCCGACAGCGTGGCGCGGCCGTAGCGCACCAGGCGTTCGAGGCGCGCCGCGCCGATCAGCAGCGAACTGAACATCGCGAGGCTCAGCCGCACCTCGCAATCGGGCTCCGCCGTGCCCGGCTGCACGCGCCCATCGGCGAACATCGCCGTCACCGCGCCGCCAGTTCCCGGCACCAGCGTGTCATCGATCACGAAGCGCACGCACGCCGTGCCCGCGCCGAAGCGCGCCGTGTCACAGGCGGCCAGCAACGCGCGCGGTGCGATCACGCGATACAACAAGCCGACCCCGGCGATGCTCGAGCGATGGAACACGTGCGGAATGATCTCGTCACTGCCATCGCGCGGATCGTCGGTCAGCAGATGCACCGCATCATCGTGGGTCGACCAGATCATGCGCTCGCACTGGTCGGCCTGGCGCCGCACGAACCCGAGCAGCGCCATCAGCGCCTCGTGATCGTCGTAGACCAGTTCGCGCACATCGAGATCGTGGGTCAGAAACGTCGCACCGCGCCGAAACAGGAAGACCATGTAGCCACGCAGCGTGCCGTCGACCTCGTAGCCCACGACGGTGCGCTGCTCGTCGGCGATGATCTGGCGCACTTCGCCGGGGCGGCGGGCCAGCAGCCCGTTGGTTCGTGCCTGCGTACGGGCATAGCACGCCTCGACGGCGGCGGCGTCGGCGACATCGAGCGACCGCACACCGTGCCGCGGCCCACCGTCGGGCAGGGCGGTCAGCCGCAGGCGGTACTGGTGGATCCTCGCGCCATAGCCAAACCCCATCTGGAGGTAGAAGTCCGGGCGGAATGGATACAGGATGGCGAGATGTTGCCCGCGTGCCTGCGCGCGCGCGAGAAAGGCGACGACCATGTCGTGCGCGACATGCGCCTTCTTGTGGGCGATGTCGACCGCCACCATGCCGACGCCGGCGGCGGCGACCTGCTGGCCACGCAGGTTCATCGTGAAGTCGTGGCAGCGCATGCCGCCCACCAGGCGGCCGGCGCGCCATGCGCCCAGGTACGGCGCATACGGGTCGTGGTGCTGCTCGCGCAGCCGTGCCACATACCGCGCCCGCTGCGCGGCATCGTCCAGCCCGAAACTGGGGAACGCGCGTCGCACGATCTCGGCGAACCCTTCGAGTTCGGCGTCCTCGAACTCACGAACCTCGGTCATCGGCGAACCTCACACGATGCGTCGCACCAGCGTCGTCAGCGGGCGCCGCGGCCGGCGTTGTGGCTCGGCGGCGGCATAGCCCAGCGGAATGAGTGCCTGCGGCAGCCACGTCGAATCGAGCCCGAGCGTCGCCGTCACCACGTCCGGGCAGAACAACGGCGCGCACATCCAGCCGGCATCGCAGCCGTGGGCCACCACCGTCAGCAACAGGTTCTGGATGGCACACCCCAGGCTCTGCACCGCCATCGTGTGTTCGGCGGCGGTGCGCGCCGCATCGGGGTAGCGATCGAGCTCCTCGAGGTACAGGCACGGGATGACGATCACCGGCGCGCCGCGGATGCGCTCGCGCGAGATCGCCAGCCGCCGCTCGACGACCAGCGGGTCGTCGCCGTCGAGCATCAGCTGCCGCCGCCACTCGTCGCCCATCGCCGCGGCCAATCGCTCGCGGGCCGGCGCGGTATCCAGCAGCACGAAGCGCCATGGCTGGCGACCGTGCGGCGACGGCGCCTGGCACGCCGCGGCGAGCGCCGCCTCGACCACTGCAGGCGGTACTGGCGTGGCGGCAAAGCGCCTGACCGAACGCCGCGCGCGCACCACTTCGGCCAAGGCATCGGCCAGCGCGTGGGCCATCAGCGGAACAGATCGCGCTCGGGCGCGCGCACCAGTGCACGTGCGCTGCCGTCGCCGGCACGGTAGCGGTACCCCCGGATCAGCGCCACCGGCACCGCGTCGACTTTGCCCATCACCAGTTCGGCGGCACTGGCGAGTTCGTCGGCGACGGCGATGTTGGTGACGTGCATCGTGTAGCCGTAGGCATCGGGCTGGCCGGCGTAATCGTGCAGCGGCAGCATTCCGGCCACGCCGATCGCGACATTCACCTGCCCTTCGCGCCATGCACGGCCGAATGTGTCCGAGATGATCACCGCGACGGTCGCGCCACTCGCCGCGCACAGCGCCGCGCAGATGCGCCGCGCCGATGCGTCGGGATCGACCGGCAGGAGCGTCAGCCACTGCCCACCGCCGACGTTGGATTCGTCGACGCCGGCGTTGGCACAGATGAAGCCGTGGTGTGTCTCGCTGATCAGCACGCCACGATCCATGCGCACCACGCGCCGGCTCTCGCGCAGCACCACCTCGTAGTGGCGCGCGTCCTTGGCGCCATGCACCGCCGCCATCTGCGCCAGATGCGATGGCTCGACCGTCGCCGGATCCACCAGCCGCCCCTCGGCTTTCGAGACGATCTTCTGGGTCACGACGACGATGTCGCCGTCGCAGAGTGCCTGGCCGTCGGCCGCCAACGCCCGCCCGATCAGCGCCGCGACATCGTCGCCCGCCGCTACTTCGCCGATGCCGCGCACCGGCATGATCGTCACACCTGTGGTCACGTGCCCTCCCGCCAACGCGTTGGCCCCGCGCGCATTGTACCACCGTCCGCGCCGCGCCTGCGCGACGCCGGGGCCCCGCCGGCGCCGCGCGGCGCAGCACGCGCCAGAACAGCGGCGTGTTGCACGCCCACGGCTGCACATCATCAAGCATGATGATTACCATCTGGCGCAGCGAACACCCCGCGCGCGATCCTCCCGGTTGCATCCATCGTGGGCTACCGCTATACTGCTTCGTACAAGACTCGTACCAGCACTGGTGGTACCGTGAGCGACGAGCCCGAGACGCAGGTTGCGCCGACCGCCGATGTCGGGGGTGTCGGTGTATTCCACAACTATCGCCTCGACCAGCGGCTCGGCCACGAAGAGTTGGCGCTGGTGTACGTGGCGACCCACATGACGCTCGACCGGCGCGTGCAGATCCGCATTCTGCGCCGCAGCGACTGGGTGTCGGTGAGCCGGTTCCAGCTGGCCGGCCGGCTGGCGGCGCGCCTCAGCCACCCGCACCTGGTGCCGGTGATCGATGCCGGCCACGATCCGCAGGTGGGCGACTTCATGGTGATGCCGGACCTCGGCGCCCGCCCGCTGGACCAGCTGCTGGCCAGTGGGCCGCTCGAGCCGTTGCTGGCGGTGCGCATCACCGCGCAGATCGGTGCGGCGCTCGACTACCTGCATACGCAGGGGATCATTCACCGCGACATCCAGCCGTGCCACATCGCCGTCACCGACCAGGGCACTGCGTATCTCGGCAACCTCAGCCTGGCGGTGGCACCCGACGGCCCGGACCTGAGTGAGCTCATCGATGCCGATGTCCTGACGCCCTACGCTGCACCCGAGCAGACGCTGCGACCGGGTAGCGCCACGCCTGCGCTCGATATCTACGCGCTCGGTGTGGTGCTGCACGAGATGCTGTTCGGCACGTTGCCGCCACCCGACCTCGCGAGCCAGCCGTTCGCCAGCGAGCAGCCCGACCTGATCGAGATCGAGCAGGTGATGCGGCGAATGCTGGCGCATGCACCGTTGCAGCGCTACGGCAGCGCGGCGAGCGTCACGGCTGCGCTGCGCCACTGCCTGCGGCAGCTGCTCGATTCCGAACAGCCGGAGATGAACGAGGAGCGCTGGGACGCGACCGCCGAATGGCTCGAGAATCCGCTCGAGACGGTGATGGAACCATTGCTCGACCGCGATGTGCTGCGGCGCAGTCGCGCGCGCGCCGACATGATCCATCGCACTGGGTCCGTCAGGCGGCTGCTCGACCGCTGGAGCCGTCAGGGGTTGTTGCGCCGTCGGCAGCTCGGTCAGCTCATTCAGCCAGAGCACGTCGTCAGCTATAATGCGTACCGGTATCGGCTGGAAGTCTCGTACGACCGCCGCGGGGCGCCGTTCAGTCGGGTGCGGCCGATCGGCGACTCGGTGGCCGATGATGTCGGGGCACCGCTGCCGGATCGCTGGTCGGTTCTGGTGCCCGACGCCGAGCCGTTCGTGGCGGTGGCACCGACGCCCTGGCCGATTCCCGGCTCGCGGCGCCTGGTGTCGTGCACGGTGTGCGATGGCGCGATCCAGCTGCCGTGTGCTGCCTGCGATGGCAGCGGCGTCGGGCGCGTGCGCCGCTCCGGTGCCGCCGGCAGCTGCGCCCAGTGCAGTGGTCGCGGGGAGATCACCTGCACGGCCTGCGAGGGCCGCGGCAACCAGATCGAGGAAGTCGTGTTCCTGTGGTCGCGTCGCGCGGTGCGCGAGCAGGCGGCCGACGAGACGCCCGGGCCGCCACAGCACAGCATGCAGGCGCAGGATATGGTGGTGTTCGACGGGCCGATCGAGTTGCGCGATCCGCGCTGGCTGCAGATCGCGCCGTTGCGCGGGCTGGTCGAACAGGCGATGCGCACCGCCGAAGCCGATGAGCGCCCGCTGGCTGCGCGCCTCGAGGTGCGCGGCGTTCCGGTCACCGAGGTCAACTATGTGCGCAACCAGCGCCGGGGCACGATGTGGCTGGTCGGCTTCGACCATCGCGTCACCGGCGATCGTTCGGTGTATGATTGGGAGCGCGCGGCACTGTATGGCGCGGTGCTGGCGTTGCTGGTGGTGCTGGTGGCATTGGCGCTGGTGTGGCGCAGTGCCTGAGCAGATGGCGTACACGTGATGGATGCTGCAGATCTCTTGGCGGCGTTTGCCGCCGCCGCCGAACGCGCGACGCGCTTGCCGCGACGGCCCGACCCGGCGACGCTTCTGCGCTTGTATGCGCTGTACAAACAGGCACGCAGCGGCGATGCGGCCGACGCGGCCCCCAGCCTGCTGGACCCGGTCGGCCGGGCGAAGCATGCGGCGTGGGCCGAATTGCGTGGCATGTCGACCGATACGGCGATGCGCGAGTACATCGCGCTGGTCGACCGCCTCGCCGGGTAGGCGTGAGTCCATGCGCCGCTTCGCGGCGCCCGATGGGTGCGACCTGTTGTTCTTCCAGGGCAACGCCGACGGCGGTGCCACCTGGTCGCTGGCGGCGATCGGGGTGCGCTGGATCGATGGTGTGCCGACACATGCCGGGAGGCAATGCATGGATCCCGCAACGCACGAATTGGTCATCGATGGTGTTCGGCTGCGGCTGCATCGCGGCGGCGACGGCCCGGCGCTGGTGTTCGTCCATGGCCTGACCGATCATGGGCTCTACTGGTCACGGCTGATGCGCGCCTGTGCAGCCAGCCACACCGTCGTGTGCTACGACTCGCGCGGCCATGGGCAGAGCGATGATTCGCCGACCGACTACCACCTCGAGACGCTCGCCGGCGATCTGCTGGGGCTCGTCGATGCGCTTGGGCTCGAACGCCCGGTGCTGATCGGCCACTCGATGGGCGGCTCGACCGCCGCCGTCGCCGCCGCGCGCGCACCCGAGCGCTTCGCTGGCGTCGTCCTCGAGGACCCGGTGTGGGGTAGTCGGCGGGCGACGGCGGACGACATGGCGGCGCTCATTCCGGGGTGGGCCGAGCAGGTGGTGCGGCGCCGCGCGATGAGCCTGGCAGACTTGCTCGCCGAGGTGCGCGCCGAGTCGCCCGATTGGGACGACGAGGATTACCAGTTGTGGGCCGAGTCGAAGCTGATGGTGCGCCCGGCGGCGCTCGGCGTGTTGCCGAGCTTCGTGCGCGATTGGCTGGCCGATGCGCGCCGCATCACCGCGCCGTTGCTCGTGCTCACCGGCGAACCGGAGCGGGGGGCGATCGTGGATTTGGCGGCCGAACAGGCGCTGCTCGCCGCGCGCCCGGCGACGACGGTGGCGCGCTTCGCCGGCACGGGCCATCAGGTGCGGCGCGTGCGCTTCGCCGATGTGGTGGCGCTGCTGCAACGCTGGCTGGCACAGCCCGGCGCCGGTGGCGCGCTGGCGC